>SLDH01000287.1 GCA_007125415.1 Roseovarius sp. | reverse complement strand
TCGATCTCGTCCACCGTATAGGGAATCTGGAAATCCAGTTCGCCAGCGGAGAAATGCAATCTTTCGGAATGTTCTCTGCTCTTGAAAATGCGCCCGTTATAGCAGCGCTCGCCCTCGAAGACAGATGAGGCGTAATGCATCGCATGGCTCAGAATATGAATATTGGCGGCCCGCCAGTCCACGAGGGTTCCATCCATCCAGATCCTGCCGTCCCGATTGTCATAACCTGTCATTGTGATGCATCCTTTACACTTGTTGCGCATATTATGTCCGAAACGGATATAAAATTACGCAAAACCTGCGATTCGATACACAAGGCGTCTTGGAATGTCAATAAAGCTGACGTATTACCGGGGGTGATGTGTTATCGCCCGGAGGAAGAGTATCATGCCCGAAGCGCCAAGCAGTGAAGCGCTGCTGTTTCTGACCGATGAGCAATTGCGCCAGGGGATCGAGGCGATGTTCTTTGCCTATCGCGGGTTCACAGCGGATCCGGACCGTATTCTGGCCACCATGGCATATGGCCGGGCCCATCACCGCGCGATCCATTTCATCGCGCGCTGCCCCGGCACGAAGGTCAGCAATCTGCTGAATATCCTCGGCGTCACCAAGCAATCGCTCAACCGAGTGTTGCGCACATTGGTCGAGGACGGGCTGGTGGAAAGCCGAGTGGGGCAATCGGACCGCCGGGAGAGGCACCTGACCCTGACCGAGGAGGGGCGTGCGCTGGAGCGACAGTTGAGCGATGCGCAGCGGGCGCGGATGCGCGCGGCCTATCGGAATGCCGGGCCGCAGGCCGTGGCCGGATTTCGCACCGTTCTCGAAGCAATGATGGACCCGGAAATGCGCAGGCAGTATCATGCGCTGCGAGAGGCCGAACAATGAGCGATCCTGCCCCACATCTGCTGATCGTCGATGATGACGAGCGTATCCGCGGCCTGTTGCGGACGTTTCTGCAACGCAACGGCTTTCTTGTGAATGTCGCCCGTGATGCGCGGCATGCCAGGTCGATCCTGTCGGGGCTGGAATTTGATCTGATCGTCATGGATGTCATGATGCCGGGCGAGGATGGCATCGCCCTTACGGAAAGCCTGCGCGAAACACTCGCCACGCCGATCCTTCTGCTCACCGCCAAGGGCGAGACGGAAGACCGGATCAGAGGGCTGGAGGCCGGGGCGGATGACTATCTGCCCAAACCATTCGAACCCAAGGAGCTTCTCTTGCGGATCAATGCGATTCTGCGGCGCGTTCCCGAGGCCGCGGGCGAGGCTGCGGGGCCAAGGATCCTCCAGCTGGGGCCTGTTCGATATGATGTCGATCGCGCGGAGCTCATGCGTGGAGATGATCTGGTGCGGCTCACATCCACTGAAGTGAGTTTGATGCGCATCTTCTCCGAGCATCTGCGCGAGCCCGTCAGCCGCGCGAAGCTGGTGGAAGATCTCGGTCGCGATGGTGGTCAGGCGCAGGAGCGCGCCGTGGATGTGCAGATCACCCGTCTGCGCCGCAAGCTAGAGGCCGACCCGAAACAGCCGCGCTATCTGCAGACGGTGCGGGGCGAAGGATATATGCTGGCACCGGATTGAGTGGGCCCGCCGTGATACCTCTACGCCTTTGCAGGGGCGCGTGCCGAGCCACAAGACTCCTTGATGTTTGAACGGTGACGCCGTACATCCGCTGCATGAGACGGATCTTCGATATGGATGATCGCGCGCGACTGCCCTGGCGGTTTTTCGGTGCGTCCCGGAGCGTGCTGGCAAAGCGCTGATCGCGCGCCGGTCGCCTTTAGTTTCCAACCAACCATGGGAGAGGACACATGTCCCCCAAGACACTTTATGACAAGATCTGGGATGCGCATCTGGTCCATGAGGCCGAGGATGGCACCTGTCTTCTTTATATCGACCGGCATCTCGTCCATGAGGTGACCAGCCCGCAGGCCTTCGAGGGGCTGCGCATGGCAGGCCGCGGTCTGCGCGCGCCCGACAAGACCATTGCCGTGCCCGATCATAACGTGCCCACCACCCCCGATCGCGTCAACGGGATCGACAATGAGGAAAGCCGCATTCAGGTTGAGGCGCTTGATCGCAACGCAAAGGACTTTGGCATCCACTATTATCCGGTGAATGATGTGCGTCAGGGGATCGTGCATATCGTGGGGCCGGAGCAGGGCTGGACCTTGCCGGGGATGACGGTGGTCTGTGGTGACAGCCACACTGCCACGCATGGGGCCTTTGGGGCGCTTGCGCATGGAATCGGCACGTCGGAGGTCGAACATGTGCTGGCCACCCAGACCCTGATCCAGCGCAAGGGCAAGAACATGAAGGTCGAGATTACCGGCAGGCTCGCCCCGGGTGTGACCGCCAAGGACATCACGCTCAGCGTCATCGGCAAGACGGGAACTGCCGGCGGCACCGGCTATGTGATCGAATATTGCGGGGAGGCCATTCGCAACCTCAGCATGGAAGGCCGGATGACCGTGTGCAACATGGCCATCGAGGGTGGTGCCCGCGCCGGCCTCATCGCGCCGGACGAGGTGACCTATGCCTATGTGAAAGGCCGTCCCCACGCGCCGAAGGGTGCGCAATGGGAGGCCGCGCTGGCCTGGTGGCAGACGTTGCATTCCGACGAAGATGCCCATTGGGACAAGGTGGTGACCCTCAAGGGCGAGGATATCGCGCCGGTGGTGACATGGGGCACGAGCCCCGAGGATGTGCTGCCGATCACCGCGAAGGTGCCCGACCCGGAGAGCTTTTCGGGTGGAAAGGTTGACGCGGCAAAACGCGCGCTCGCCTATATGGGTCTGCAACCGGGGCAGAAGCTGAGCGAGGTCGAGATCGACACGGTTTTCATCGGCTCCTGCACCAATGGCCGGATCGAGGATCTGCGCGCTGCGGCCGAGATCCTGCGGGGCAAGAAGATCAAGGAAGGACTTCGCGCAATGATCGTGCCCGGCTCGGGCCTCGTGCGCGCGCAGGCCGAGGAAGAGGGTCTGGCGGATATATTCCGCGAGGCGGGCTTCGAGTGGCGCCTGGCGGGCTGTTCCATGTGCCTTGCCATGAACCCTGATCAGCTTTCGCCTGGTGAGCGCTGCGCGGCCACATCCAACAGAAATTTCGAGGGCCGTCAGGGCCGCGGTGGCCGCACCCATCTGATGAGCCCCGCCATGGCGGCAGCGGCAGCGGTCACCGGGCGGCTGACGGATGTGCGTGAGATGATCGGCGAAACGGTGTAACCCGCGAAAAGCGGCTCAACAGGACGCTGAAAAATTCCGGCCGCCCGGGAATGATACGCACAACCGGCAAATTGTTCGGCG
>SLDH01000107.1 GCA_007125415.1 Roseovarius sp. | reverse complement strand
TCTCGCGGATGGCCGGCTGAACGCGCTCTGTCTGGGGCCGGGGCTGGGCCTCGCGCGGGGCAGGGCGCTCGTGCCGGTGGTCGGCGCCGGGGTGGCGCCCCGGCCGACAGTGCTGGACGCGGATGCGCTGACGGCCTTTGCGGATGCGCCTGATCTGCTCTTCGGCATGTTGCATGAAACCTGCGTGCTGACACCGCATCGGGGCGAGTTCGCGCGGCTCTTTCCGGATATCGCCGAAAAGCTGAGCGCGGCCGCGGAAGAGCTTTCCGCCATCGCCGATGCCGTCCGGGCGGCGGCGCGGCGAGCAGGTTGCGTGGTGTTGCTCAAGGGACCGCAGACGCTGATCGCGGCCCCGGACGGCAGGTGCCTCGTGAGCGCGGCGCTGGCTGATCGTGCGGCGCCATGGCTGGCTACGGCCGGATCGGGCGATGTTCTGGCCGGGTTCATCACCGGCCTGCTGGCAAGAGGCATCGCCCCGCTTCAGGCCGCCGGCATGGCGGCCTGGCTGCATGTTGAATGCGCCCGCAGCTTCGGCCCCGGGCTGATCGCCGAGGACATCCCCGAAGAGTTGCCACGGGTCTTTCGTGCGCTGGAGATCTGAAGTCAGGCCGCCTTTTCCTGCGCCGCGCTGACGGCAGCCGCATCACTCGCGAGTTCGAGCCCGTCCACATAGAGGATATGGGGCGCATCGAAGTGAAGGTGATAAAGGCTCATCTCCTGCGTGCCTGCATCGGTGATGAACTCCCCATCGATCAGGCGCGAGGCGGGCACCATCGCCTGACGCGCATTGAACATCGCCTGCGCGCGCCAGTCACGCACGAGGATGGGCTGCCCCGAAGGAAGGATGACATCGCAGTCCGGCCTCGTATGCCCGAGCGAGCCCGCAATTATGCGAACGGCCTGCACGGTAACTTGCCGGGACGTGACCGATCGCACGATTGCGACCCCGCTGTCGCGCGTGATGACGCGATCACCAATGGAGATTTCGCTCACGGGCATTTCACCTGCAAGCGTTAGAAGAATACTGTCTGCGCCGAATCCGGCACGATACCCGGACATCTCGAAGGGGGTTTCACCGGTCACCTGACCTGCGAACCGCCCGACCGTTTTCGGTTTCATGGCGTGTCTCGCTCTTTTCCTGCCTCAACTGTGCAGCAGAATACGGCAAGAATTCGTTTATGTCGCGCCTTTTTCTCGCCCGGTTCTGCGGGGGTGATGGCTTTTTGCCCTCGCATCGGCAGCACAGCTTTGCTAGATCGGCCCGGCATGGCGGGTGTGGCGAAATTGGTAGACGCACCAGATTTAGGTTCTGGCGCCGCAAGGCGTGGGGGTTCAAGTCCCTCCACCCGCACCATACGAGGCTTCATGATGAAGGTCGCGCCTTGCCGGATTGGCCGGAAGCCATTCCGGCAGGATCAGGACGCAGCACTTTCCTCGATGACGACGCCACCTTTCCTGTCGGGATAGACGAGGCCGGCCGAGATCACGAGTTTCGCGGCGGCCTCGACGCTCATGTCGAGCTCCATCACGTCTTCCCTGGGAAAGAACAGCAGGAAACCCGAGGTCGGATTGGGCGTGGTGGGCACGAAGACGCTTATCAACGATCCTGCGGTCTGCACCTTCTCGGCGACCTCTCCTCGGGCAGTGGTGGAGATGAACCCGATCGCCCAGATGCCCTTGCGGGGATACTCGATGAGGCAGGCCTTCTCGAAGCTGCGCTCGGACTGGGCGAAGACCGTCTCGGCAATCTGCTTGACGCCCGAATAGATGCTGCGCACCACCGGCATGCGCTCAACAAGGGATTCCGCGAAACTGATCAGGGATCTGCCGATGAGCCCCTTTGCCACCCATCCGACAAGTATGGTGAAAACCAGAAAGATGATCACCCCGATACCGCGCAGATTGATGCCGATATATTTCTCGGGCCGGATATTCTGAGGGATCAGCGGCAGGACCACACTGTCCACCCAGCCGAAGATCGACCAGATGAACCAGACCGTCAGCGCGACGGGCGCAATGACGACGATGCCCGTCAGGAAACTCGCCCGGAGGCCCGCGAAAAGCCCGGGCTTCTTCGGAACGGGAGGCTCTGGATCAAAGGGTGTGTTCATGCGCAGCAGACCGTGACGACCTGCGGCGATATCTAAGCGCAATGCGCGCCCATCACAACGTCAAATGCTCGGAAAGGCATGGTTCTCCGATGTTATTGCGCCTGATGGGGGTCATTCCCTCCCGGGGCGCTTGCAACCCGGGAATGCATCCGCCAGCGCGCAGGCCACCGAAGCGGCAAGGCGGGCATTGTTGCGCAGAAGACTGATATTCGCGGTCAGCGTGCGGCCTTCCGACAGCTGCGCAAGGCGCGACAGCAGGAAAGGTGTCACGGCCTTTGCAGAGATGTTCTGCGCCTCGGCCTCGGCTTGCGCCACCTCGATAAGCGGTGTCAGCACCGACAGCGGCACCTCATCGGCGGCAGGCACCGGATTGGCGATGATCTGACCGCCGGGCAGGCCCAGCCGCGCGCGCATCAGATGCGCCGCCGCGATCTCGGCAGGGCTGTCCAGACGCAGCGGCGCAGCCAGCCCGGAGGTGGCCGACCAGAAGGCCGGCAGGCTGTCCTGCCCATAGGCGATGACCGGAACGCCGAGGGTTTCCAGCACTTCGAGGGTGGCCGGCAGATCGAGAATGGCCTTTGCGCCTGCGCAGATCACCGTCACGCGGGTCTGGGCCAGTTCCTGCAGATCGGCGGAGATGTCGAAGCTTTTTCCCGCGCCCCGATGCACCCCGCCGATGCCGCCTGTCGCAAAAACCTCGATCCCGGCAAGCCGGGCGGCGATCATCGTCGCGGCCACGGTGGTGCCACCCGTGCGCCGCTGGCTCATGCAGATGGCCAGATCGGCGCGGCTCAGCTTCGCGACATCGGGGGTGCGGGCGAGCCGCTCGAGCTGAGCCTCGCTCAGGCCGATTGAAAGCGCGCCGTCCAGCACGGCGATGGTCGCCGGGGTTGCGCCCGCGTCACGAACCTCCGCCTCGACGCGGCGGGCGGTTTCCAGATTGTCCGGCCAGGGCAGACCGTGGGTGATGACCGTGCTCTCCAGTGCCACGACCGGCCGGCCTTCGGCCCACGCAGCGGCCACGGCAGGGGAGGGGGTAAAAACGCTCACGCGACACCCGGACCGGGATCCGTCGGGGGCCGATTGTCTTTGGCAGGCTGCTGGGAAAGCTCCTCACTCTCCCCCCGGGCCCGATGAGCCGGACAACTGTTTCGCGCCACGCTTGGCCCATCGTCTCGCCCGGGCGACAAGCCCGGGGAGCGCCCGA
>SLDH01000288.1 GCA_007125415.1 Roseovarius sp. | reverse complement strand
CCCATGCGCAATTCCCGGTCGACATCACCCTGCTCGACCGGTCTGCCCGCCTCCAAACGCTCATAGAGTGTTTCGAGAACCTCCAGCGCCTCAGTGATCGCTGTCTCCTCTCCCAGAACAACCAACTGGTTGCCCCGCCGCAGAATCTGCACCAGGAGCTTCGTCTCGATCTCGGCAAGATTGCGATCAAACTCGCCGCACAGATCTATCAGAAGGCGATTGTCGGGGAATTCGATGATCCGTTCCTGCGCATTGTCAGGGCCGGCTTCAGGTGGCAACACGCTGATGACCAATCCGTTCTCCGTTGGCTCCGAGGAAGTGTTTCGACTGCATGGAATATGAAGACAGATCAGCCGCGGGCGCAAGGCGCGCGGCTGAATACACAGACAGGAAAGGCGGCGTTTTGCTCAAACCCGGGTCACCTTGTGCATGTCTGCACGCCTTCCTTGATCATCAGATTCAAAGCAGATCAGGCACCGTGCTGCCCCTCTTGAAGGGACCGACCACATAGGTTGGCGGAGCGGCACCTGAGCAGACCGGCTTGCCATAAGGATCGAGGCGCGGTGACATGTATCCCTCGACACCGTCATCGATGATCCAATGATCACAGCCGTTCGGGTCCACCCATATTCCCGCGACAAGCTCGCTGAGATGTTTTGAATCGATCCCGCGGTCGCGCGATTTGTCAGGGCCGATCGCACAGGCTCCAACGAGGCTGGTTGCCGATACGAGAAGGGCAATTTTCACTGTTTTCATGGTCTTGATCCTTCTCCGTCAGCGCCAGCACAGGATTTCGACGCGGCGGTTCTGTGCCATGCCTTCGGCGGTATTGTTCGACGCAACCGGCATCCGCTCGCCATAGCCGCGCACATCCGAGAGCCGAGCACCTACGCTTCTTGCGATACCGGCCACTGCATTTGCCCGGCGCAGAGACAAGGCCATGTTATACTCGTCCGATGCGCGGCTGTCGGTATGTCCGATGATCGTGTAGGACACGGCGCCTGTCTGGCGAAAAAACGCCTCGAGGTTGCGCTTGCCCGCCGGCGAAATACGCGCGCTGTCGGTGGCGAAATGCGTGTCGGTGTTGACCACCCCGCAAAGGTCCTGACGGTGGCAGACCGGACGGCCATCGCGCGTGAGATGCGGGCTCATGTAGCCTTCGGCGCCGTCATCCATGACCCAATGCTCGCAGCCATCCGGGTCGATCCAGATGCCAGGAATATACTGTTCACCTCTGAACGTGTACTTTCGTGATCCATCCGGGAGCGTCCGGACCTCATTTCCCCAACGATCCTGTCCGATAATTTCTGCAGCGGCGGGCGCGGGTGTCATGCAGAGCGCGACAAACACCAACGTGACAAGCGGCCCCCCCATTCTCATCGAGCCAAGCTTGATCATTACCCCTGTCCTTCTCGTCGTTACCCTGCGGCAGGAAGCTCACGACAAAGCGCAGGGTCTTATGGCAGCTTACGGCTTGACTTTACCCATTTCACGCACGATGTGAAGCAGTATTGGCAATATATTGTATCCACGGACGAAACAATACCTACGCTGCCTTGATTTTGCCACAATTCAGGCGAGCAATCCGCGTCGCTTCCGAAGCTTGGAGTACGCAGTTATGGCGCCTCAAGACGCGATGCACCGCCCGCGAAGCGAGTTGCTGGCGCTTTCGATGATCTCGACCGGCGCGATCTGCCCGATGGCAAGCGAGGGATCATCGACATGCACCGCATGCAGATACTCGGACTTGCCCACCATCTGCCCTGCCTGTCGCCCCGGCTTCTCGAAGAGCACCTTGACGGTCCGGCCCACCATCTCTTCCTGCGCCGCCCTCTGCTGCCGGGTCAGCAGCGCCTGCAGCCTTTGCAACCGCTCCGACTGCACCTCAACCGGCACCTGCCTGCGCTCGGCCGCGGGCGTACCCGGCCGCGGCGAGTATTTGAAGGAATAGGCGCTGGCGAAGCGCACTTCTTCGACAAGATCGAGTGTAGCCTGAAAATCGGCCTCCGTCTCTTCGGGAAAGCCCACGATGAAATCGCCCGACAGCATCAGATCAGGGCGCGCCGCGCGGATACGCTCAATGAGGCGGATATAGCTTTCGGCCGTATGGTTGCGGTTCATCCGCTTGAGAATACGGTCAGACCCCGCCTGCACCGGCAGATGCAGATAGGGCATCAGCTTTTCGCAGGTGCCATGCGCCTCGATCAGATCATCACTCATGTCATTGGGGTGCGAGGTGGTGAAGCGGATGCGCTCGAGCCCGTCGATCTCCGCCAGAGCGCGGATCAGCCGGGCGAGCGACCATTCGCCCCCCTCCCCCGCGCCATGATAGGCATTCACGTTCTGGCCCAGCAGGGTGATCTCCCGCACGCCCCGCTCGACCAGATCACGCGCCTCCTCCAACACGCGCGACACGGGGCGGGAAACCTCGGCACCGCGCGTATAGGGCACCACGCAGAAGGTGCAGAACTTGTCGCAGCCTTCCTGAACCGTCAAGAACGCCGTCGGGCCGCGCAGAGCCTTGGGGCGGTGGCGCAGGGTGTCGAACTTGTCGTCGGCAGGAAAATCCGTGTCGAGCGGCTTTTCCCCCCGGCGCGCACGCGCCTCCATCTCGGGCAGGCGATGATAGCTCTGCGGGCCCACCACCAGATCGACAAGCGGCTGGCGGCGCATGATTTCGGCCCCTTCGGCCTGTGCCACACAGCCGGCCACACCGATCTTGAGGTCCGGATTGCCGGCCTTCAGCGCCTTGAAGCGCCCCAGCTCGGAATAGACCTTTTCCGCCGCTTTCTCGCGGATATGGCAGGTGTTGAGCAGGATCATGTCCGCATCATCCGGGCTTTGCGTCTCCACATAGCCCGCACCAGCCATAGCCTCGGACATGCGCTCGCTGTCATAGACATTCATCTGACAGCCATAGGTCTTGATAAAGAGTTTCTTGGGATCTGACATGCGAAGCTTCCCGGGGCAGCAGGATGGATGAAGGCTCTGGATACACAATGCGCCCATGGCTTGCAATGACGGGGCGGATGGGCAATTCTTGGGGAAAACGAGGCACCGATGCATTATGACAGCTTGGCGGATTTCATCGCGCGGGGCAGTGATGCCCTTGCGAAGGGCCCCGTCGCCCTGATCTTCGTGGAAGACGAGGCCGAGATCACTTCCACGATACGCCATCATCTGGATACGGGCTTCAAGCAGGTCATCCTGTTCATGCCCCGGAGCTTCACGCTCACGCCGGATCTCGCCGGGCAGGTTCACCGTGTCGGCTTCGATCTGGCGGCGGGCGAGCGCCTGACCGATGCTGTCAACCAGATCAT
>SLDH01000374.1 GCA_007125415.1 Roseovarius sp. | reverse complement strand
GATCATCGGGACACCACGTGTGAAAAGCGCGATCACGAAACCCAGAGCCACCAGCGGCATATGAACATAAGGTCCGCGCCAACGGGTCAGCCCCAGATTGCTCGCCAGTTCCGGGCCGAAAATCCCCTCGGTCATGTCCTCGGCGCGCAGGAAAGACAGGGTGGCATCTACAATTCCGACCAGCAAGACGGCGAAGAAACACCCGCGAACGAAAAAGCGCACCAGCGCATCGATGCGCTGGCTGTCATCCATCAGCGGCCGACGCGCGCCGCGCACCGCCAGCACGAGGGCGAGAGCCAGGGCCAGCGCGTAAAGAGATGCGGCAACCCATCCGTCAGCCGCGCCCGAGAGGAACGCCATGGCCCCGGATTGGCCGCGCCAGAACACCAGGTAATTCTCGATGAGAAAGGCGACGGTCGTGCAGACCGTTCCCCAGGCGAAGAGCCGCAGGAGAAAGGCCGAGGGGCCACGCGCGGGGGGCGCTGCCGTCATGCTGGATATACCCTCCTGGCCCAGGAAAACCGCGAAAACACATCGTGACCGGGGCGTGCGGACCCGTGCCCGCACGCCCCTTGTCGCAATTGGCGACGGTTACTCGATGCCGAGCACACGGTTGCGTTCGGCCAGATAGGGCACGTCGGCGAGATTCAGCCAACCGCCCACGTCTTGACGTGCGCGTTCAAAGCTCTCGTGAACTCGATTGGCGAGGTCGGAGTGCTGCCGCACCTCGTCAAAGGTTCGCTCTGCTGCAACCCCGAAGGCATCGTAGATGTCTTCGTTGAAGCGCCGAAGCTGTACGCCATGCTCGTTGATCAGGCGGGCGAGGTAGCGCCCGTTATTGGCGTTGAATTCGGCGGTCTGACGCACGTCTTCCTCAAGGCAGGCGGCCTCGATGGCCTGCTGTTGCCACGTGGGCAGGCTGTTGAGCCAGGACTTGTTGACCCCGAGCGACAACATCGGGCCCGGTTCGTGCACACCCGGCCAGTAGTAGTAGCGTGCGGCTTCATGCAGATTGAGGAAATAGTCGTTCCACGGGCCAACCCATTCGGTCGCGTCGATCGCCCCGGAGACGAGGTTTTCGTAGATCTGCCCGCCGGGCAGGGACACGACCGAGGTGCCCATATGGGCCATCATGTCACCGCCGATACCGGGAATGCGCATCGTCAGCCCGCGGAAATCCTCGGGGTCGTTCATTTCCTTGTTGAACCAACCGCCCATCTGCACGCCGGTATTGCCGCAGGCGAACCCCTTGATGCCGAACTCATCGCCCAGCTCGTCCCAAAGCTCCTGACCGCCCAGCCAGTGGATCCAGGCGTTCTGCTCCATGCTGGTCAGCCCGAACGGCACCGAGCAGATGTAGGACCACGCCGGGTGTTTGCCCTTCCAGTAGTAATCGGCGCCGTGATATGCTTGCGCATTGCCCGAGGCGACTTCATCGAAGCTGTCGAAGGCGCCGACACGTTCACCGGCGGCAAAATACTCGACCGCGATCGCGCCGTCCGTCAGTTCTTCGATGCGGGCCGCGGCGCGCTGTGCCCCGACGCCAAGCCCGGGGAAATCCCGCGGCCAGGTCGAGACGATGACCATCGGTGTGCGCCCCTGCGCGATGCTCGGCGCGGCCAGTGTTGTCGTGGCTGCAGCGGTTGCGCCTACGGCAGATGTTCTCAAAAAGGAACGGCGGTCCATCTAAATCCTCCCATTTTTTGTCGAGTGCGCCCCTTCATGGAACACGAATGACCCGAATTTATACACGCGTGAACCTTGCTGAGAACCCCTTTTGTCGTGGCAACAAGAGGATCAGCGGAATGCGTCGGGGGTTTGAAGCTGCGGGTGTCTGATCCGTCGCTGCCCGCGACATATTCCAATTACACCGGTCGCGCGCGCGCCCGCCTTGGGGCGGGTGGGCGCATGCCCGGGCCGCAAGCGTCCCGGGTGGGGATGCTTCGTTTTGGCGCGATATGCTTGAGCAAGAAAGGAAGGGAAGCGCCGTCTTGGAGTGACCGGAAGAACCTCACAGCCCCCGTCGGATGAGATTCAGCCCGGCGACCAGCAGAACGAAAAGCGTGAGGCGCCGAAACTGCGCCTGATCGAGCCGGTCCTGCACATAAAACCCCGCGAACATGCCCGCCATGGCCGGAACCACAAGCAGCAAGGACAGAGGCAGGGTTTGCGCCCGCATCACACCCGAGCCGATATGTGCGCCCAGAAGCGCCACCGCCCCCATGGCATAGATCACGCCCTGGATGAGCAGACTATCACGCTTCTCGGCGTCCTGTGCTGTCAGCATGGCCACGGTGGGCGGCCCCCATATGCCCGATATGCCCCCGAAAAAGCCCGCCACCGCACCAAGCACGGCCTCGGCGCGTCGGCCGAGGGTGCGCCTCAAGCGCAGGGGCTGTCCGGCAAGATTTCGCAATGCAAAGAGAACGATAGGCACACCGATCAGAAGAAAGAGCACCCTTTCGGGCAAAACGGGGACAAGTTGCGCGCTCAGCATCATCACCACAAAGCCCGCCAGCAGGAAAATGCGGTAGCGCTTCAGGCTGCCCCATGCCGCCTGACCGCCCTGACGCAAAGCCTGCCACGCGTTGGTAATCAGTGTCGGCAGAATGAGCCCGGCCAGCGCCAGCTCGGGGCTCATCACCGAACCCAGCCCGGAAATCAGGATCATCGGCATGGCAAATCCGACGATTCCCTTGATCAGCCCCGCCGCAAGCGCAACAGCGAAGGCGAAGGCCCAGATCCAGAGCGGGTAGAGGGTGACAAGCGCGTCCATGGTGCTACATAACACCCCCTGCAGGACGCACACCCTTGAAATCGGAAGCGCAACTTTAGAACAAAAGGTCGCAGCAATTGGCATAATAGTTGCGCTGCAACTGCGAAATAGCTATACGGCGGCAAGTTTGGAAAAGGAAGTTCACCATGGCACATGACGGACAAGACGCAATCCTGGCGCAGGCCATTCTTCTTGATGATCTTCTCGGCCTGACCGCGGCTGCCGTGGCCCCGGCGGAGGCCGTGCTCGAGGCCGCGCGCGATGCTCTGCGCGCCAAAGTGGTGGTGGACGGCCGCGTTTCCGGCAGCGCGGTGGAAGCCCATCAATACGCCGCACACGGGCTTGCGTGGATCGCCACATATGTCGAATCGCTGCGGCAGATGCAGAAATGGGCCGAGCGCCTGCAGGCTGACGGCAAGTTCGGCGAGGTGGAACAGCTGATCCACCAGATCGCCTTCGGCGAATACCTGGCCCAGATCCAGGGCGGCATCCCGATGAGCCAGGGCGAAATCGTCCGGTCGCAGGACCTGGGCCTGTCGCAGCAGGACCAGCAG
>SLDH01000254.1 GCA_007125415.1 Roseovarius sp. | reverse complement strand
AGGCGGGGGCCCGCGCGGCCTCGGCCTCGGCTGCATCCAGAAGCGAGAGCAACGCCTTGTGGGCCGAAGCCGCCACTTCGATATCCGCATCTTCAAGCCCCATCCAGTCTGGATGCAGCAGCAGCAGGCATTGAGGGTGGATCTGATTTGTGAGCAGAGCGAACCAGATCAGAAACCTGACCCGTTCGGGACTATCGGCGGCTGGCATGAGCGCGCCATGTCTTTCGGCAAGGTAAAGCAGGATCGCCGCGGTTTCGTGGATCGTGCCATCCGGGGTTTCCAGCACGGGCACCTTGCCGAAGGGGTTGAGGGCGCGAAATTCCGGCGCCTGCAAACCGCCTGTCTCATATTCAACCGGGCAGAAGCGAAACGGCACGCCCAGCTCCTCCAGCATCATGTGGACGACAAGCGAGCCCCAATCATCCACGCCGTGCAGAATGTACATCTGTCGCCCTCCCTCCTGGCCGAGCGCTGCTGTGATACCCGCAGCCTTGCACGGATCAGGTACGCTCGGCAATCGGCCTTGGCGCCTTACAGCAGGCTGTCGGGCATCTTCTGCTCGGCTGCGGTATTGGCACGGCGGAAGAGCAGCGTGACGACCGTTGCGACGATCACGATGAAAAGCGAGTAGAGCGCCGGCACGGCCATATAGTTTTGTGCCTCGCTGCCAGCGAAGGTGAAGGCGATGATGGCAATGGCCAGCGGGCCGTTCTGGATGCCTGTCTCCAGCGCCACGGTGCGGGCATTGCGCGGATGCAGGCGCAGGCTGCGCGCAAAGGCGTAGCCGATGGAAATGCCGAAGACGCCCAAGCCGATGGCAGCCACATAGGTTGCCGGTGTCGTGGTCACCAGAAATTGCCAGTTGCGCGGCACCCAGCTTACCAGCAGGAAGAGAATGAAGAAAAGCGCCAGGATCGACCCGAAAAACTCGGTAACGGCACCGATATTGGCGCTCAAGCGGCGCAGGACCATCCCGATACCCACGGGGACCAGCAGCAGAACAAGGGTCATGATGATGTTCTCACGCGGGATGGCAAGATCGAGCGCCGTTGCGTAGAGCACCAGAATGACGGGGATGAGCAGCACCCCGAACACCGTGGAGGTCACCGTCATCAGCACCGAAAGCGCCAGATTGCCCTTGGAGAAATAGGTAAAGATATTCGATGTGGTGCCGCCGGGCATGCAGGACATGATCAGCACGCCGATGGCGATGGCCTGTGGCAGGGGCAGGAGCGTGATCAGCAGAAAGCCGATGAAGGGCATGAACCCGTATTGCGCAATGATTCCGATGAAAAGTCCGTAGGGGCGCTTGAGCGCAAGATAGAAATCACGCGGGGTGAGCGAAGCCCCCATCCCCAGCATGATGACGAAAATCATCAGCGCCAGCAGCGCCTGCTCGAAAGGTCCGATCATGGGCTCTACTCCGCGGCCTGGCGTGCAAGTTCGGCCGCGCGCAGGTCTTTTCTGAGGATTTTTCCGACATTGGACTTCGGCAGGTCATCGGCAAAGAAAATATGCCGGGGCCGCTTGTAGCCGGTCAGATGTGCCTTGCAATGGGCGCGGATATCGTCCTCGCTCAGTCCCGGATCACGCGGCACCACGAAAGCCTTGACCGCTTCGCCGCTGGCCTCATCCGGCACGCCGATCACCGCTGCCTCGAGAACGCCCGGATGGGCCGCGAGGCACTCTTCGATCTCGTTGGGGTAGACGTTGAACCCCGAGACGACGATCATGTCCTTCTTGCGGTCCACGATGGAGAAATACCCATCTGCGTCCATCACGCCGATGTCACCCGTCCGAAACCAGCCATCCCGCATGGCGATGGCGGTTTCGTCGGGATTATTCCAGTATCCGGCCATGACCTGCGGGCCACGCGCGGCGATCTCGCCGGCCTCGCCTTGGGGCAAGGGGCGTCCCTCATCATCGAGGCAGACAAGCTCGGTTGAGGGCACCGGCACCCCGATGGAGCCGTCGCGCGCGTTCCCGAGCGGATTGAAGGTGAGCACCGGGGACGTTTCCGTCAGCCCGTAACCCTGCAGGACCGGCTTGCCGGTCATCTTCTCCCAGCGCTGGGCCACAGGGGCTTGCAGCGCCATGCCGCCGGCGGCTGCGAACTTGAGATGCCGGGGCGGGCTGTCCTGAAACCAGGTCTCGTTCAGCAGCCCGTTGAAGAGTGTGTTCACCCCGCTGAGCCAGGTGATCGGATAGTTCTCGAAGGCGCGTTTGAGATTGCCCAGCGGGCGCGGATTGGGGATGAGCACATTACGGGCGCCCAGCCAGTAGAAGGCCAGAAGATTCACCGTGAAGGCGAAGATGTGATACATGGGCAGGGCGGTCAGGATCGTTTCCTTCCCCCGTTCCACCCCTGCGATAAGCTCCATGGTCTGCTCCATGTTCAGGATCAGATTGGCATGGGTCAGCATGGCCCCCTTGGCGACGCCGGTGGTGCCTCCGGTATATTGCAGGCAGGCGACATCATCAGGTGACAACGCCTCGGCATAGGCAGCCGCCCCGGCCCGATTGGCAGAGCGATGCGCGCGGCCCTTCTCCAGCGCCGCGGGCAGGCGTGTATGGGGAATCTCGATGGGCTTGACCGTGCGATCCCAGTGTTTCTGCACCAGCCCGACGATGCTGCGGGGCAGGGTGGGCAGAAACTCGGCCACACGGGTGACGATGATGTTGGGGATCGGGTGCCCCTGCGTGGCGGCCGGAATCTTGTCGGCGAACATGTCGATGATGACCAGCGCCTTCGGTGTGGCATCGCGGAACTGGCGGGCCATTTCCTCGGCGGTATAGAGCGGATTGACATTGACAAGGATGCAACCCGCCTTGAGCACACCGAAGGCTGCCACCGGAAAGCCCAGGGCATTGGGCATCTGCAAGGCGACCCTGTCGCCCTGTGCCAGCCCGAGCTCTTCGCGCAGGTAGAGGGCGAAGTCGTCCGACATCTCATCCACCTGCGCGAAGCTCAGCGTGCCGTTCATGCCGTTGGGCAGGCAGCAGGTGAAGGCTGGCGCATCCCCGCGGATTTCCGCGATGGCGCGGATCATGTGCCCGATGGTGCGATAGGAAGCGTGCTCGATTTCCGGCCGCACCTCCGGGCCGTAGACGGTCTGCCACGGATACGTGTTCTCTTTCATCTGTCCCCTCCCCTCGTCGGAGGGGTTCTATCACCCGGCTGACGCGCTTGGAAAAGGATTTTGAAAATGACGTTGCGGGAAAACTGTTCCTCTCCCATGGCCGGGCCGATGCGCAGAGGGCCGCGCCCGACCCGGGCTGGTCGCCCGGGCCAGGGTGTGTGCGGGGCTTGGCGAGGAACAATTTCCCGCCCTCTGT
>SLDH01000033.1 GCA_007125415.1 Roseovarius sp. | reverse complement strand
GCGGGCCTGAGCCGCTGCCAACTCGGCCACCTCCACCGCGGCGGCGCTGCCCACGCCACGGGCCTCCAGATCCTTCTGGCGCTCGAACGCCCGCGCCCGAAGCTCTGCCTGCGCGCGCACGGCGCTCAGATCATCGCGCGCGATGACCAGCGCACGGTCTGCATCCGCCACCTCGGCTTGCGCATCCGCAAGGTCGCTGCGGGCACGATCCCGCGCCGATTCCGCATCCGCAGGGTCTATCCGGGCCAGAACCTGATCGGCCTCTACGGCTCCACCCTCGACGAAATCGCTGGCCAGTTCGATGATTGTCCCGCCGGATCTGGCGCGTATTTCAAGGCTGCGCCGGCTCTGCACCTCGCCAAAGGCGATCAGCACAGGCGAAATGCGCTGCTCTTCGGCGATGACGGTGTTGACGGCAAAAACCCGCTCGCGCCGCTCGGCCGCGTGCGGCACTTCGCTCATCCGCGTCTCGATGGCGGAAAAGATCATCTGCCCGGCCAGACCGAGTATCCCGGCCGTGAGACCGAAAAGCAGAAGCCCGAGCAGGCTATGGCGCAGAAATCGCATCTTTATCAAACCCATGAACAGGCTGGGGACCCGTGGCTATGCGCTCCAACCTAGCGCAATTTGGTTCGCTCTGAAGGATTATACGCGCAAAGCGATCATTTCCGTCGTTGATGTTCATCAAGACGCGGCATGATCTCGACGAAATTGCAGGGGCTGTGGCGGTAATCCAGTTGCAGCTTGAGTATTTCATCCCAGGCGTCCTTGCAGGCACCGGGTGAGCCGGGCAAGGCGAAAAGATAGGTCCCGCCGGCCACACCCCCTGTCGCGCGGCTCTGGACGGCGGAGGTGCCGATCTTGGACATGCTGACATGGGTGAAGATCGTGCCGAAAGCGTCGATTTCCTTCTCGTAGACATCACGATGCGCCTCGACCGTGACATCGCGCCCGGTCAGGCCCGTGCCGCCCGTGGAGATCACCACATCCACGTCATCACGCGCGATCCACTCGCGCAGATAATCGGCAATCTGGTCACGTTCATCGCGCACGATCATCCGGTCGGCAAGCACATGCCCGGCCTGCTCGATGCGCTGAACGAGGACATTGCCGGATTTGTCATCCTCCTGGTTGCGGGTATCGCTGACTGTCAGAACGGCGATGCGGACCGGGATGAACGCCTTGCTTTCATCTATGCGGGACATGTGGGGTTCCTTCGGTTTCGGACGCCAAGAGGCATGATTTCAACTCCAGCAGGTCGGCCCATGCCTCCCGCTTGGCCGCGCTGTTGCGCAACAGATAGGCCGGATGGAACATCGGCAGGGCAGGGGTGTCATAGGCGTCAACCCACTGGCCGCGCAATCGGGTGATGCCCCCCCGGCCCAGCGCGGCCTGGCAGGAAATATTCCCCATCAGCACCACGACCTGCGGCCTGATCAGCGCGACGTGTCGTTGCACGAAGGGCAGCAGCATGGCGATCTCCTGCGCATTGGGATCGCGATTCTGCGGTGGCCGCCAGGGCAGCACATTGGTGATGTAGACAGCCTCACTGGGGTCCTGCGCGTGGCGGTTCAGCCCGATCGCGTCAAGCATCCGGTCAAGCAATTGCCCGGCACGACCCACGAAAGGCTTGCCCTGCCTGTCTTCCTCGCGGCCCGGCGCCTCGCCGATGATCATCACGCGGGCTTGCGCATTGCCATCGCTGAAGACAAGATTGCGCGCCCCTCGTTTCAACTCGCAATGTGGAAAATGCGCCATCGCCGCGCGTAACGCGTCAAGGGTGGATGCCTGTTCAGCGGCCATGCGCGCTTCGGCGACAGGATCGGGCCGTGCCTCCCGCGCGGGCGGGGGGGCAATCGCCTTCGCGGCTTCGGCATCGGGCACCGGCTGTGCTGTCGCGGCGCTGGACAGCGCGTAGCGGTCAATGGGCTGATCGCAGATCGCCTCGGTCGCGCCAAGCTCGATGTGCCAATCGAGCAGCGCGCGGGCGGTGGGGTGATCAAGCGGCGAATCCATGCGGCTCAATCTAGTCGCGATCCGCGCGGATCAAAACGTGGACCACTCGATTTTTCGCTGGTTTCGATTGAGGTCAGGCGATCAGCTGTCATTATTCACGGAACTGGCAGGCATGAAGTGCAACATATTCACCTTCGGATCGCCGTAGCGCAGCACTTCGACAAGCTTTCTACACTGCCTCCCAGCCTGCGGCCCGCTCCTTCAGAAAGCCCAGAAAAGCCTGCACCTTGTTGGTGCGGTGCAGATCCATATGCGTGACGAGCCAAAGCGGCGCGGTCCATTCCTCCTGCGGCTCACATATCTCGGTCAGCCCGCCGATCTCGCGCGCCTGCATCCGCGAGAGAAAGCCGATCCCGGCACCGGCGAGAATTGCCCGACGTTGCGCGTGCACATCATCGCTGCGGAAGACGATATTCCAGGGCGGCACCGTCTCGCGCATCCAGCGCGCAAAGGGCGCGCGCGATTTCGGATCGTCCGTGCCCACAAAACGATGCTTTGCGTAGTCGTCCTCGCTTGAAGGGCAGCCATATTTGTCGACATAGGATTGCGCGGCATAAAGTGTCATCTTCTGGCGATGAAAGGCCTGCACGACATTATCGGGCTGGTCGGGCGGATTGCCCGCGCGGATCGCCACATGCGCTTCGCCGTATTCCAGCCGGAACAGCCGCTGACTGGTCAGGTAGCGCACGATGATCTCGCTGTAGGCCTCCTGGAAAGCTGCCAGCGCCGGGACAAGCAGATGCGACAGCCCCCCAAGCGACGTGACCACCAACTCCCCCTCCACCGCGCTGCCACGCCCCTTGATCCGCCCGGCCAGCTGCGCGAACTGATCGTCGGTGGCCTGCGCCACGCGCAAAAGGTCATCTCCGGCTTCCGTGGGCGTGTAGCCGCGCGCATGACGCTGAAAGAGCTTCACGCCCAAACGTGTCTCCAGCGCGTCGACATGTCGGATCACGGTGGCATGATGCACCCCCAGCACCTCCGCCGCGCCACTCACGGTGCCGATGCGGGCCACGGTGTAAGCCGTGCGTATCTCATCCCAGTTGTCCATCGCGCCTCCAGGGCCAGATCTGTGCGCCATTCCACGAGATGCGCTTTGCTGAAGTGGATACGTTTGTTCCAGCACATGTCAATCCGAACTCTCGCCAGCCGCCCTTACACCCTGTCTGCTCCGCACCGCACGCGAGGCTGCTGCGCCATTGCTTGACTCAGCCCTCCATTCATCGTAACGGCCCACCAACTCCGGAAGTCCAGATGCTTCCGGTCCCGGGGACAGGCCCCGGGATCGCCCCTCACCAGCGCGTTGCGCCCGTGGGGGTGCTTATCGTT
>SLDH01000059.1 GCA_007125415.1 Roseovarius sp. | reverse complement strand
GCGATGATCACCGGCACAGGCGTGTTGAGCACCCGCCCGAAGCCAAAGGTGTCGCCAAAGGCGACAGGCAGATTCGAGACAGGCACGCCGCCGGTCAGAAAGAGCGCAAGGCCCGCACCGGCCGAGGCCACACCCAGCGTCATGATGAAGGGCGAGACACCGAAGAACGCCACACCGACCCCGTTGATCGCGCCGACGAGTGCTGCCACGGCAAAACCTGCCAGCGTCCCGAGCAGAATGACCATCCAGACCGCATCGGGAAACATCGACATGAGCGAGACCATCGTCATCGCGGTCACCACCGAACTGAGCGCGATGATCATGCCCACGGAAAGATCGAACCCACCCGAAATGAGCACCAGCATCTGCCCCATGGAGACAAGCACCAGATAGACCGACTGCCGCCCCACGTTCAGAAGGTTGTTGGTGGTCAGAAAAGCCTGGGACATCATCGAGAAGATCACCAGCGCCGCCGCCAGAAAGAAGGGCAGGACGCCCACCCTGATGAAGATGGCGCGCACGAGGGCGAGGGGCGAAAATCCGGTTCTGGTGGCCGTTGTCATGCGGTTGCCTCTGTTTCGTTGAAGAAATGTCCAAGGATGGCGGATTCGGTGATGTCATCGCCTTCAAGTTCGGCGCTGATCCGGCCGCCAGCCATCACCACCAGCCGGTGCGCGATATTCATCACCTCGGGCAGATCCGACGAGATGAGAACCACCGCCTTGCCGTCCTCTGCCAACTCGCCGATGAGCCGGTAGAGCGCGGATCGCGTGCCCATATCGACGCCGACCGTAGGTTCGTCGAAGATATATATGTCGGTGTCGTGGCTGAAGCTCTTGGCGAAAAGCGCCTTTTGCTGATTGCCCCCCGAAAGCTGCGCCGTGACCTTGCTGCGATAGCGCTCGGGCAGTTCGACATGGTCAAAAATGCGCGCGCGCTCACGGGCGATCTTGCGGTGTTGAATGAAGGGGCCGTCGCCGCAGCGACCCATCATCAGGTCGACCGATACGTTCTCGGTTGCCGAGGAGGTCAGGCTCAGCCCCTCATGCTTGCGATCGGAGGTCAGGTAATACAGGCCCGCCGCCATCATCATGCGGGTCGACAGCCCGGTGATGTCGCGCCCCTGCAGGTCCACGCGTCCACCCGAGACAGGCAGAAGCCCCATGATCGCGCGAAACATGCGTGATTTGCCCGAGCCCACAAGCCCGGCCACGCCCAGCACCTCGCCGCGCCTCACCTCGAGATCGACACCATGAACGCCCCATGTCGAAAGCTGTGAAATCCGCAAAACCACGTCGCCGGGATTGCGGCTGATCTGCGGGTAGATATCCTCGATCGCGCGGCCCACCATCATCTCGATAAGCGCCGCATCGTTGGTTTCCGCCATCTCGACCGTGGCGATCCTGGCACCATCGCGCAGCACCGTCACCCGGTCGGCGATGCGGGCGAACTCGTTGATCCGATGGGAGATGTAGATGATCCCGAGGCCCGCCTCTCTCATCCGCAGGATGAAATCAAAGAGGTTGTCCACCTCGCGATCACTGAGCGACGCAGTGGGCTCATCGAGGATCAGGACCGACAGATCACCGTGAAACGCCTTGGCGATCTCGACCATCTGCTGCTGCGCGCGGGTGAGTTGCGCGACAGTCAGTGTCGGGTCTATCTCGAAGCCGCGCTCGGCCAGCAGGCGCTCGGCCTCGCGCCGCATCTTCCGATGGTCAATGAACGGGCCCACACGGGGCTCGCGCCCCAGAAAGATGTTTTCGGCCACAGTCATCGTCGGGATGAGCGAAAACTCCTGAAAAACGGTGTAGATGCCGCGCTCCTGCGCATCGGAAACCGACTTCAGCGTCACCTCTTCACCGTCGATGCAAAGCTGACCTTCGGTCGGGCTGTTCGCCCCCGCCAGAAGCGAGATCAGCGTGGACTTGCCCGCGCCGTTCTCGCCGAAAAGCACATGCACCTCGCCCGCGCGCAGGTCGAAATCCACGCTGTCAAGCGCGCGCACACCCGGATAGCTCTTGCTCAGGCCCTGCGTGCTGATCAGAGGTGGCTGCGACATATCCGTGCTCCCGTTGCCCATACCGGGCAGCTTGTGGCCACAGGCGGTGCGATCCGCCTGTGGCCTCTTTCTCGGTTCAGTTGATGGTGAAGACGGGCGAGAAATCGTCCGGCGGCAGGATCGTGTTGCGGTCGATCTCGTTGATGTTGTCCTGATTGACGACGAAGATCTCCGGGCCGACATGGGCGATGAACTCTTCCCCTTCCAGCGCGCGCACGGCCTGATCGACCGCGATGCGCCCCTGGATGACCATTGAATCCGCAGGTGCCCCGAGGATGAAGCCACGCTCGATGCCGGTATAGACACCGGGCGTCATGTAGAAGGACAGGATATCCACCTGACCGGTCAGCCCGCGCTCGCGCACGATGCCCTGTGCGGCTTCGGCGGTGACGGCGGTGCCGGCGATGTAGCGCACCTCGGGGCTTGCGGTCAGCACATCCTCGACCAGACGCTGCTGGACCTCACGGCCCGTGTCGCCATAGCGCGGCTCGAGCACCCGCACGGCCGAGCCTTCGACCGCATCGAGAAACCCGTTATGCGCGGCCTCGACCCAGCCAGCACCCGCAGGGCCGGGGAACCAGCCGACGGCAACCTCATCGGTGCCGGCGGGATGTGTTTCGGCCAGATAGGCACCGGTCTGGTAGCCCATCGTGTAGAAGGACACGAGCGATTTTGCGGTGATGTCGGTTGACGAGACACCGTTGATCACGTCGATCACCGGAACGCCTTGCCCGGCGACCTCGCGGATCAGGCTGTTGAGCCCGTCAAAGGAGATCGCGCCGATCACCACGGCATCCGCCCCACCCGAGACGCAATCCTCGATCTGGCTGATCTGGCGCGGCAGTTCGGTATAGCCATCCGCCTCGACCACGGTCATGCGCACGCCGAGGCGACGTGCCTCGTCGATCACGCCGTAATTGACGCCGAGCCAGTAGGCATCCTTCATATGCGGGAAGGAGACGCAGATATGCCAGTCCTGCGATGCGGACTCGAGCGGCACATACTCCACTTCCATCATCTCGCCATCGGCGGAGAAGGGCGGCTCGATCGCTTGCGCCGGGTAGGGAAACCAGGCGTCACCGGCGGTTGCGGCGAACGGCAATAGCGCCGTTGCCCCCGCCAAGGCGGCTGTCTTCAAGGCATGGGTCATGGTTCAGAGCTCCTCTGTTGCTTTGGTTTGAATGCGGGCGGACCCGCAAGTGTTAGTTCTGGGGCCGGGGCGCGGGATCAGGTTGCCGCCAGCGCATCCCGGATCGTCTGCAAACGCGCGCGGCGTTCCTTTCGGGCAGCAAGGGCGGTCTCCATATCGACCTTCACGAAGCGTACCCGCGTATTGGGCTGCAACTGGCCGATGAGGTCCATGTCAGCCGAAATTACCGCACCGATGGTGAAATACCCGCCGCCCGAAACCGCATCGCGATGCAGCACGATGGGCTCGGTGCCGCCGGGCACCTGAATGGAGCCGTAGGAATAGCAGCCATCGACGATGTTCGACGGGTCCGAGCCCGCACCGAAGGGCTGTTCGCGCGGCACGAATTCCATCGGCGAACCCCCACGGAAACGGTAGCCCATGCGGTCGGCCTCAGGGGCCACTGTCCATTCCTCGTCAAAGAAACGCTCCTGAGACGCCTCCGTGATCCGGTGCCAGTAAAGGCCGGGGAGCACGCGCAACTCGACCGGCTGGCTTGCCGCCGGCAAGAGTGCCTGATCGACCTGCCGGGCAGCGGCATCGCCTGCCTTGCCGAGGGGCAGGATGTCATCCGCGGCGAGTGGCCGGCCATCAAGCCCGCCCAGCGCGCCGATCACGTAAGTGGAACGCGAGCCGAGATGCGCCGGCGTATCGATGCCGCCTGCAATGGCGATATAGATGCGCGCACCTTCCTTGAGAAAACCGAAGCTCAGCACCTGCCCCTTGCGGACCGGAAAGGACGTCCAGCCCTCTCGCGGCTCGCCATCGAGCAGGATCGGCATGGTGGCACCGGTGACAGCGACCCATGTGTCTTCCTGAAATTCAAGCTCGGGGCCCATGAAGACGGCCTCAAGCCCTGCCGCGCCCTCGTCATTGCCGACAAGCATGTTGGCCACGCGCAGCGCGGCGCGGTCCATCGCGCCGCCTTCGGGGATACCGAGATGAAAATAGCCGGGGCGCCCCAGATCCTGGATGCTGGTGGAAAGTCCGGGCTTTCTGACCTTAATTGCCATGGAGCGCCTCCATCAGTCTGTCGTTGGTGCCGGTCATGTCGGCATTGAATGCATCAAGATCGAAGGTGACCTCGGCCATGCGCGGCTCGTAGGTTCCGGCTTCGACCTCGGCCACGATCCGGTCATGTTCCTCCCGCGTAATCGGGCTGAATTTGACGATGTCTCCGGGGCGGAAGAATACCATGAAATCCTTGAGATAGGTCACTTCCTGCTGCGGATCGAAAATCGGCATCGGGGTGATGCCGAACATCTGATAGCCCCCGGCGCCGCGCACCGAGTAGATGCAGGAAAAACAGCCTCCATAGCCCACCGTCAGTTTCGGCGTGTCGGTGCGTGGCCGGAGGTATTTGGGCACTTCGATCTGTTTCTCCCGCTCGACCAACTGGTAAAGAAACGGCAGGCCCGACACGAACCCGACCATGGAGACGAACCAGGGCTGGGCGTGATGCGCCTCGATGAAGGACTCCACGCTGTCAAAGCCGTTGATCCGCGCGGCATATTCCAGGTCGGTGCCGCTGGGGTCCTGATGCCGCTCACGAAAGCGCATCACGGTCTCATGGGTCCACGGGTCCTGATAATAGACGGGGATCTCGATGATCCGCGTCTGCATCCGGGGCTCGGCACTGCTTGCCGTGCCTTCCAGTTCCTTGAGCCGCGCCATCATGGTATCAGGATGGATGACATCGGGGTTGAAACGCACCTCGAACGAGGCATTGGCCGGCAGGATTTCGGTCACGCCGTCAATCTTGGCGTCCTTCACGGCCTTGGAAATGGCGATGGCCTTGAAGAAGGCCTCCAGCGACATTTCGTCATCCATTTCGACGAAAATGTGCTCATCACCGCCGAATGTGTAGCGGGTTTTCACGTTATGCCTCCTCTGTTGCTGCTGTCAGGTTCCCGGCTTCGAGCCAGGGTTCGAGCCATTGGGTATGCACCCGCCCGGCGCGCAGATCCGCCTCCGCCGCCAGAGCCTTGTGCAGCGGGATCGTGGTGCGCAGCCCGCCAAGCTCCAGCGCTTCCAGTGCGCTTGCCATCTTGTCGATGGCCGCCCCCCGGCTTGGTGCGTGGACGATCAGCTTGCCCAGAAGCGAGTCGTAGAAGGGCGGGATCTGGTAGCCCTCATAGAGAAAATGATCGAAGCGGACCCCTTCGCCTTCGGGCAGCCGCATCGAAGTGAGCTTGCCGGGGAAGGGCATGAACTGGCGCAGCGGGTCTTCTGCATTGACGCGCACCTCGATCGCGTGGCCATTCACCGCGATCTGATCCTGGGTAAGGCTCAGCGCCTCGCCCCCGGCGATGCGGATCATCTCGGCCACAAGATCGATCCCGGTGACCATTTCCGTCACCGGATGCTCGACCTGAATGCGGGTGTTCATCTCGATGAAGTAGAAAGCGCCGCTTGCATCGTCATAAAGATATTCGACCGTGCCAGCGCCACTATACCCGACCGAACGGGCCAGATCAGCCGCGCTCTTGCACAGTGCCTCGCGGGTCTGCGCGTCAAGCCCGAAGGCACCCGCCTCTTCCCAGACCTTCTGCCGCCGACGCTGGAGAGAGCATTCGCGCTCGTAGCAATGAACGGCCTGTGTGCCGTCGCCCAGCACCTGCACCTCGATATGGCGCGGGTTCAAGATCAGCTTCTCGACATAGAGCCCGCCATCGCCGAAGGCCGCTTGCGCCTCGCTCCGGGCCTGCGGCGCGAGTTGCGCCAGCTCATCCGCGTCATGGGCAATGCGGATGCCACGCCCGCCGCCCCCGGCCGCTGCCTTTAACAGCACCGGAAAGCCGACCTCTTGTGCGGCGGCCAGCGCCGTTGCTGCATCCTCCACCCGGCCCGCCGAGCCGGGCACGACCGGCACACCTGCCGCGATGGCCGTTTCCCGCGCCCTGGCCTTGTCGCCCATCCGCTCGATCGTATCCGCCGCAGGGCCGACAAAGGCCAGCCCCGCCTCGGCGACGGCGCGGGCAAAGCCCGCATTCTCGGAAAGAAACCCGTATCCTGGATGGATGGCGTCAGCCCCGGTATCTTCGGCGGCGGCAAGAATGGCCGGGACCGAGAGATAGGACTGCGCGGCAGGCGCCGGGCCCACACAAACCGCCTCATCTGCCATACGAACGGCGAGCATGTCCGCATCGGCCTCGGAATGGGCCTGCACGGTGCGAATGCCGAGCGATTGCGCGGCGCGAATGATCCGAACCGCAATCTCGCCGCGATTGGCCACAAGGAGTTTGCGGATCGCCATGTCTCAGGTCACCTTGGCCAGGACGTCACCCGCCTGAACGGGTTCGGCATTGCCCGCCACAAAACCATCGAAGGTGCCGGAAATTTCGGCCTTCACCTCGATGAAGGTTTTCATCACCTCGACGAGCCCGATCGTATCTTCGGGGGCAACGGCGTCGCCGGCCTTCTTGAAGGGTTCGGACTCGGGAGATGGCGCGTGGTAGAAGGTTCCGGGCAGGGGCGACTGGATGTCTGGCATGGTGGTCTTTCCTTTCAGGCCGCTGGGCTCATTTGCAGTGCTGCGGGGGCGATGGAGATACCCGCTTCGGTCAGTTTCGCGCGGACGGCGCGCCCGATCTCGAGCGCGCCCGGTGTGTCGGAGTGAAAGCAGATCGACTCGAAGGCGATCTCGATATCGTCGCCCTCGACGGTCTCGACACGGCCTTCCTTGCAGGCACGCAGGCATTTGCGGGCAATCTGGTCGGGGTCGAACTGGGCGACCTTGCGCGCGAACACGATTGAGCCGCTTTGGTCATATTCGCGATCCGCATAGAACTCCCGGATCACCGGCTGCCCGTAATCTGCGGCGATGCGGTAGGTCTTGGAGATGTCCATGCAGAACAGCATCAGATCGGGCGCACAGGCGCGCAAGACCTCCACAAGATGTTGCGACAGGCTCTCGTTCCTGGCTGCCTCCATGTAAAGCGCGCCATGGGGCTTCACATGCTGCAGGCGCACCCCCTGCCGGCGGCAGAATTCCCGCAGCGCGCCGATCTGGTAGACGATGTCATTGACGAGTTCCTCATCCGTGGCATGGATGTAGCGCCGCCCGAAGCCTTGAAGATCACGGTAGGCCGGATGTGCGCCCACACTCACGCCATGCTCTTTGGCAAGACATACCACCCTGTTCATCAGGTTCGGATCGCCTGCGTGAAACCCGGTCGCGACATTGGCGGAACTGATCACGCCCATCAGCGCATCATCGGGCGCATCTCCATAGCTCCAGTGGCCGAAGCCTTCGCCCATGTCGCAATTCAAATCCACGATGCTCTTCATCGGATGACCCACGTTTGTTTCTGCAACCAACTATGTCTGACATGGTAGATCAGGTAAATTTCAGATTTTTCCTCACGCTTTTTCGGAAAATCCGAATGCAGGAGGCCGGCAGGTTGCAGGATTTTCCTGTGAATACTGCATTTGATGACCATTTGGGCGTGACAGGGCGCTCGCCATATCGGATATTCAGATCAACATGTTTCGGAATTTCCGATAAAAGGGACGTCATGCAGATCCGGCAACTCAAGTATTTTGTCGCCACCGCCGAGTCAGGGCAGGTCAGCCGCGCTGCCGTGGCCCTTTCCGTGTCACAGTCCTCGGTGACCACCGCGATACGCGAGCTTGAGGTTGAAACCGCCTCAAAGCTTTTCGAGCGCAGCGCCCAGGGGATGGAGCTCACACAGGCAGGGCGCGAGCTTCTGGCCGTGGCTTATGAGATCCTCGCCAAGGTGGAGGAAGCCAGCAATATCGGCCAGCGGGGCGGGTCGGGCAAGGGCAGCCTCTCGATTGCCGTGACCTATACGGTGATGGGGTATTTCCTGCCCTATCACCTCGACCGGCTGAGCCGGCTGCATCCCGACCTCAAGATCAGCGTGTTCGAGATGAACCGCGAGGTGATCGAGGAAGGGTTGATCTCGAACCGCTTTGATCTCGCGGTGCTGCTCACCTCGAACATCACCACGCCGGAGCTTGAAACCGAAACCCTGTTTCGCTCTCCGCGCCGGCTCTGGGTCGGCAACAGCCACCCATTCGCACAGAGGCGCAAGGTCTCGATGGAGGAGATCGGCGAAGAGGATTACATCATGCTCACCGTGGACGAGGCCGCGCATACCGCCATGAAATACTGGTCGATGCAGAAGGTGCAGCCCAAGGTCAGCCTGCGCACCTCTTCCATCGAGGCGGTGCGCTCGATGGTGGCCAATCAGCAGGGTGTCACGATCCTTTCGGACATGGTTTACCGGCCATGGTCGCTGGAAGGCAAACGCATCCAGACCGTTCAGACCGATTTTTCCGTGCCGTCCATGGATGTCGGCCTCGCCTGGCCGCGCAGTGCGGAATTGTCGCGCGAAGCGCAGCTCATTCACGACTATTTCCGCCGCAGTTTCATCGCGCCCCAGCTCTGACCGAGAAGTGAGACGCAATCGCCCTCGGCGGGGAGGGAAGCAATCGGTGAACTGCTGAAAAATGAACGGGAGATGCAAATGCGAGGGAAACTGTTCTTCCAACTCTGTTTCTACGGCAGGCAGAGGGCGGCGCCTGACCCTGGGTGGGCGCCTTGATACGCTGGAGCAACAGCGCTTTATGGCAGCCAAGACCTTCTGACCGCTGTGCTTCCTGCACCGTCGCAATGCGCCCTCCCGAGGGGAGGGTCGGGCGCCGCCCGGCTGGTCGCCCGGGCGAGACGCTGGGGCAAGCGTGGCGCGGAACCGGTTTTCGACCCAGAGAGCCTGGAGACAGGAGCAAGGCCCTTTTCAGCAGCCTGTGAAGCGCAACATTCTCTGTAACGGGTTTGATACCCGGGATGTCAAGGGCGGGTTGCGTTGACTTGCCAAGGGGAGTCACGCAATATTTCAGCCGAAATCAGGCTAAGGAGCGCTATGGACAAGCGAGTTGTCTACTCGATCATCGGAGCCATGGCGGCGATCGCCATTGGCCTCTCTGTGCTTGTCTGGACACAGTTGCGCGGCCCGGCGGTGCCTGTCTACGACTCGGATTTCGCTGATGGCGCCGCTGGTCCGGCAGTCGATAGCGGGGCACGGATCGAGATCGAGAAGCTGCGTTCGCAGATCGAGATGCTGAGCGAGCAGATCAATCGTCTGCAAAGCCAGATCAATGCGTTGGAATCGCGGGCGGCGATCGGCGCGGCACCACCAGGCGACGGTGTTCAGCAGCAAGGGGCGTTCCCGCGTGACGGGCCCAATCTGATCCGCGACTCCTATGCGCAGGTTGTGCAGGTCGCCAATCGGCGCGAATTGAACAAGGGGGTGCGCATCGCCACGCCGAGCTATCTGGCAAGCGTGCTCGGCCGTCCGCGCGAGAACCTGACCGACGAGTGTCAACCGCTGACCAATCAGCGGCTGGCAGACAGGCTTGTGATCGAGGAAGTGGGCCCGATCCGGGTGCAAATGCTCGAACCTGCGGTCGAATCGCTTCGCCGGGTGTTCGATCGGGTTCGGCAAACAGATCAGGATCTCTATGATCGCATCGGCACGGCCGGTTCTTTGTGCGTGCGCCATGTTCGCGGATCACCCGGCAGCATTTCGACACATGCTTTCGGCCTTTCTGTCGATCTCAATATCGATGGACATCTCGACACGCTGGGCGACGGCATGACTCAGCTTGGTCTGACCATCCTCGCCGATTTCTTCAGGGAGGAGGGCTGGTATTGGGGTGCCGCCTTCTCGCGCGAGGATTCGATGCATTTCGAAGTCGGCCGGGATCTTGTCGAGCAATGGATCGAAGAGGGCCGGCTCTGACCCTGCAACCAGGCACAGGCGGTCATCCAGAACACGCTGAAAGCCTCCATGGGTTGTGTTCAGACACTGCGGGCGCGGAAGCTCGTTCTTCACGGCGCTGACACGAGGGCCTGGCCCGCGTGACCAACCCGGGCCGCGCTGAGGAGGATCGGAAAACTGCCCGGGGGCGCAGTATCCCAACCGAACCCGATTCCCCTTCACCGGCATTGCCGCTATTGTCGGGCAATGGATATTGTTCTGATTACCACCGTGATCGCCTCTCTCTTTCTCGTGATAGGCGCAGCAGAGCCGCTCGCCGCGCGGTTGCGGGTGCCCTACAGCGTTATCCTTGCGGTTCTGGGGCTGATGATCGGGGTGGCGGCGCTGTTTTTCCTGCGCACTGACCTGACTGATGCCCTCAATCCGGTGGCCGAGGCGATCCTCGGTCTGCCCATCCGCTCGAATGTCTTTCTCTACGTCTTCTTGCCCACGCTGCTCTTTCAGGCGACCCTGGGGATGAATCTGCGGCGCATGATGGATGATTGGGTGCCGATTCTCGTGCTGGCGGTGGTGGCTGTGGTCGTGGCCACGCTCAGTGTGGGCTATGCGCTGTCATGGGCCAGCACCCTGCCGCTGGTCGCCTGCCTGCTGATCGGGGCCATCGTGTCCACCACCGACCCTTCGGCGGTGGTGTCGATCTTCCGGTCGATCTCGGCACCGCGACGGCTGGCGCGGATCATCGAGGGTGAAAGCCTGCTCAACGACGCGGCGGCCATCGCGCTTTTCGGCCTCTTCATGGGGTTCGTGATGCTGGGAGTGCCCGATCCGAATCTCGGGGATGCGCTGGCACAATTTCCGCTGCTGATCGTGGGCGGCGCGCTGACCGGCTGGCTGGCGGCGCGGCTTGCAGTCTGGGTAATGGCGATGTTCCGGCGGTTCGAACTGGCGCAGATCTCGATCTCGGTGGCGCTGCCTTACCTGGCCTATATCGGGGCGGAGCAAAGCATCGGGGCCTCGGGCGTGATCGCGGTTGTGGCCGCCGGGCTGACCCTCAATCTGACCGGGCCGGGGCGCCTTCCGCCGCAGGCCTGGGCCAATCTCCGCGAGGTCTGGGATCTGCTGGCCCATTGGGCCGGGGCGCTGATCTTCATTCTGGCCGCCCTGCTGATCCCGCGCCTTCTGGAAGAGGTTCGGCTGGAGGATTTCATTCTGATCGGTGTCGTGATTCTTGCCGCCATCGCCGCGCGGGCGGTCATCCTTTTTGGTCTCATGCCGTTCCTGACGATGCTCAAGGCGTCACCCGCCGTGGATCCGCCCTATCGGGCCGCTATTCTCTGGGGCGGGCTTCGCGGGGCGGTGACCCTCGCTCTGGCGCTTGCGGTAACCGAAAGCTTCCGCGTGCCTGATGATATCCAGCGTCTGGTGGGCATTCTGGCCACCGGGTTCACGCTTTTCACGCTCATCGTGCAGGGTTCGACGCTCAGATTGGTGATCAGCAGGCTGGGGCTCGACAAGCTGTCGCCCATAGATGAGGCGTTGTCGCGGCAGGTCGTTGCCGTGGCGCTGCAAACGGTGCGGGAAGATGTGGCCCGCACCGCCGAGAATTACGAGTTGAGCCGCGATATCGTGCGGGCGGAAGCCAAGCGCTTCGGCGTGCGGCTCGATGAGGCCGTGAAGGCCGCCGAAGAAAGTGCCGACATCCTTGACCGTGACCGTATCACCCTGGGGTTGATCGCGCTGGCGGCGTATGAGCGTGACATGATCCTTGCCCGGGTGCGCGAGCGGACGATCTCGTCACGGATGGCCGAGCAGGTGTTGTCCGACGCCGACCGGATGATCGAGGGCGCGCGTTCCGGTGGGCGGAACGGCTATCGCCGTGCGGCCCGGCAAAGCGTGGCCTATGGGCCGGTGTTTCGTGCCGCAGTGTTGCTGCATGGGCGGTTGGGTATCTCGCGCCCGCTGGCCCGGATGACGGCAGATCGCTTCGAACTTCTTCTGTCGCAGCGGTTGATCCTGCGCGACCTCGGTCCGTTCATCGGCGGCCGGATTCGCCGCATTCACGGACGGCGGGTGTCGGATCTGTTGCAGGAGTTGCTGACGAGGCGGATCGAGATGGTGGAAACGGCGCTCGACGGGTTGCGGTTGCAATATCCCGGGTATGCGGAGAAGCTGGAGCGCCGCTTCATCCGCCGCACGGCCCTCAGGCTTGAAGAACGTGAATACGCAATCATGCGGGAAGACGGTCTGATCGAGGATGAGGTCTACACCGCGCTGATGACGGAACTTGCGGCGAGGCGCGTTGCGGCGGAAAGCCGGCCGCGCCTTGATATCGCGATACAGCGGGCCGAGCTGGT
>SLDH01000360.1 GCA_007125415.1 Roseovarius sp. | reverse complement strand
GTTTCGGTGCGGGACGCGGGTTTGAGCGAATGGGCGATCAGATCGCGCAGAAACATCGGCGGATCGCCCAGCGGGCGTGGAGAGACGAGGCGCCGGAGCCGCCAGAGCAGGCCGCCTGCCACCCGCGCCGAGGTGGCGGCAGCGGCATAGGCCCGGCCGTGCACCTTGCGGAAATAATGACGGCGCGCGGCAAACCAATAGGGCGGTGTCCGATCCCAGGCCTTCAGTCCGGTCGAAGCACTTCCGACATGCTCGACCCGGCTTTCGGGCACATAGAAAACCTGCCAGCCGGCTTGCTGTGCGCGGTGGCAGAGTTCCGTCTCCTCATAATAGAGAAAGAAGGTCTCGTCGAAAGGGCCGATCTCGTCCAGCATCGTGCGGCGCACCATCAGCGAAGCCCCGGCGGTCCAGTCCACTGGCGTTGTCTCGTCGGGGATGTCCATCGGGATCACGGCATGTCTGAACAGGCGGGTGATCACGCCAAGGCGTGCCGCGCCCTCGAATTCGCCCGCGATGGTGGGAAAGCGAAAGAGCGTCGTATGCGCCACGCCGTCTTCTCCCCGGATATGCGAGCCAGCCATCCCCGCACATGGCTCGTTCTGCATCACCTGCAAAAGCGCCGCGACAGCCCCCGGATCGGGCCAGGCATCGGAGTTGAGCAGATAGTAGAAATCGGGCGCACTGCCGTCGGACATGCCCTGTCGCATCCCCAGATTGTTGCCTGCGCCATAGCCGCCATTGACCGGGCTTTCCACCAGCCGCACGGTATCCGACCAGCCATTGGCGGCAATGGCCGTGCGCAACCGATCGACCGAGCCATCGGCGGACGCATTGTCCACGATCACCACCTCGCCGCCCAGGCTGCGCATTTCGCGCACCGCAGCGGCGGCGGATTTCAGCGTCATTTCCGGCGTCTTGTAGTTGAGGATGATCGTCAGGATCCGCGTGGCACTCATGGTCTACTCCGCCACGTTCATCTGCTCGGAAGGCAACGGTGCACCGCTTTCCAGCCGCGCGATCTCGTCCCGCAAATGCCGTGCGAGCCCCGCCACGTTGGGGTCGAGCACCATGCTGTCATGATCTCCGGTCACTTCGATCACCTGTGTGCCGGGAACCCACGCGGTCCACTGGTTGTCCTCGAAGACATATTCACGCTGCGACGACACCCAATTGCCGCGCGACACCTGCCAGTGGCGGTCGAGCGGGGGGCGGAAAAGCAGCATTCGCCCATCCCACGGGCGCAACGCATATGCGGCGACGGCGGCGCGGAAGGCCATTTCGATCTTGTGGTTGTTGAAGCCCTGGCCGCTATCACCCTGCGAGTGATGCTTCGTCAACTCCCAATGCAGACGGTCGAGCGCCCATTCCTTGAGATAGCCCGGCCCCTTGCGGCGCAATTCGGCCAGCTTGATCAGCGCCTTGTCAATCCGGCTCAATGCGGGGCGCACGGGCAGGGGAGTGTCCAGCATGGCCAGCATCGCCACCTCGTCGCCCGCGGCCTCGATCTGATGAACCATCTCATAGGCGGTGATCCCCCCGCCCGAGAAACCGCCGAGCAGGTACGGCCCCTCGGGCTGGATCTGGCGTATCTCCGCCAGATAATCGCGCGCGGCGTCCTCGATGGACTGATGTGGCTCGTCATCGCCGATGAGGCCGCGCGCCTGCAGGCCGTAGACGGGCTGGTCCGGGCCCATTTGCTGAGCCAGATGCCGCAGGTTCAGCACATTGCCGAACATGCCGGCCACGATGAAAAGCGGCGCGCGACGCGCCTCGCTCCGATTCAGTGCGACAAGATGGGTAAAGCTCTGTTTGCGCGGTGCCTCCCCATCCGTCTCGTCACGTCCGGCCGCCGTGGCACCGCCGCCGGTGCGGGCGTCGATCAGGGCGGCCACGGAAGCGACTGTGGGCGCGTCGAACAAGACGGAGATGGGAAAATCCGTCGCGAAGGCGCGCTTGATCATGGCGAAGAGCCGGACCGCGATCAGCGAATGCCCGCCCAGGTCGAAGAAACTGTCCTCCGCGCCGATGGGGCTGACACCGAGGAGCTTTTCCCAGAACCCGGCCAGCACCTTCTCGGTTTCGGTCCGGGGGGCAACGAAATCGCCGTCCAGATCGGGGCGCTCGAAGGTTTGCGCGGCTTCGGCATCGCGCGGGGTGGCCGCATCGGCCTGCGCGCGCAGACCGTCAAGATCAAGCGAGGAGACGATCACCTGCGGCAGCCCCAGCGCCAGCGCCCGGCGCAGCGCTTCAGCCCCTTCGCCGGGCGGGATGCCCTGTGCGATGTTCTGGCGCAAGCGCTCTTCCTCGGGCGAGAGAGGAATGCTCTGCGCATCATCGAATTCAATGTCGGCGGCCACCACCGGCGCGGGCTTTCCGAATGCCGTCTGTCCTTCGAGGCGCTTCATCTGGAAACCCGCGATCTCGATACAGACCCGTCCTTCGGGATCAGCGAGCGTGATGTCGAAGCTGGCAAACCCCGCGCCCGACTCGGCCAGCCGCACCCAACTGACCACATCCGCGGGCAGGCGGCGCAGCACCTGGATGGACCGGTAGGAAAGCGGCACCCAGAGATGTGCGCCGGCATAGCCCGGGATCAGCCCCATGGCCCAGCCGGTGGCCGGGTCGAGCAAGCCCGGATGCAGGATATATCCAGCCTCCGGATCGGTGCGGCAGGCCTCGGGCAGGCTCAACCGCGCAAGCCCTTCGCCGTTGCCAAACCGGGTTTCGCGCAGCACGTGCCAGCGCGAGCCGAAAGTCAGATGAACCTCCTGCGGGGCCTTGATGCGCGCGCCCTTCGCCGCTGTCTCTACAGTTGTGCAGCGCTTGGCGATGGCGGCCACGTCGATGACGCGGGCGGGCGTGTGGAGCGGGCGTATCCGCGCCTGTGCGTTCAGCACCGTGCCCTTGCGCCCCTGCAATTCTGCATCGCTTCGAATTTCGGCCTCACCCTCCTCTGTGAGGTGCAGCGTGACCTCGCGGCTCTGGCCATCAGCAACATCAAGCGCGCGCAGGAAATGCAGATCGCTGATTTCCAGCGGCAGCGCGCCCTCTGCCGCCTCGGCAAGCAGTTCGACAAAACCGGTGCCGGGGAGCAGCGCGTCTCCTGCTGCCGTGCGATGCCCGTCGATCACCCAGTCGCTGGCGCTGAAATGCTTGCGATAGAGCGTCCCCTCATTGGTCTGCGCGCGTGTCTCGAGCAGGGGCGCATCAAGCGCCTCCCAGTCGGGCTCGGCGGTGCCGGTGCGTGTGGCCATGGCTTCGGCGGCCATGCCCACCTCGGCCCAGACGCCCCAGTTGACCGAAACCACCCGGGTCTCCCCGTCTCGCCGGGATTTCGCGAAGGCGTTGAGATATTCGTT
>SLDH01000004.1 GCA_007125415.1 Roseovarius sp. | reverse complement strand
GGATCGTGATCGTGATGAATGGGTGCGTCTGGAGATCGAGAGCAACCCGCTGCCGATCTGCACGCGGCCACAGGTGCTGCGCTCTGCACGGCGGACCTGATGACCGCCTTCGCCGCCGCCCTCGACGCGCTCTTCGCCGACGCGCATCTCGCGCGCGATGTCGTCTACACCGCCGAAGGAGGCGCCCCGGCGCTGGTTCGCGCCATCCTGCGGCGCCCCGACGACGTCACCGGCTTTGGCGAGGCGCGCATCTGGTCCGAGACCACCCGGATCGACCTGCGTGTGGCCGAGGTGCCCGAGCCCCGCCCCGGCGACCGCATCGAGATCGAGGGCGAGGCATTTCTCATTCAGGGCGAGCCGATCCGCGACCGCGAGTGGATGGTCTGGACCATTGATCTGCGCCCAGCATGACGGTCGAGAGGGGAGATGCCGATGAAACTGAAGCTGGATATCACGCCCGATCTGGTTACCATGATCGCCTCCGAGATCAAGGCCGGTGAAAAGGCCGTCTCCGCCGCAACGCGCGAGGCTGGCAACAGCCTCAAGTCCGCCTGGCGCGGGCAGATCACCGGCGCGGGGCTCGGCCAGCGGCTCGCGCGCACCATCCGCTCCGAGCAGTACCCGAAGGGCAAATCCAGCCTGAATGCGGCATCGTTGGTCTGGTCGAACGCGCCAACGATCATCGGTGCCCATGACACGGGCCCGCTGATCCGCTCGAAGAGCGGCTTCTGGCTCGCGATCCCGACCGAGGCTGCCGGCCGTGGCCGGCGCGGTGGCAGGATCAGCCCCGGTGAATGGGAGCGCCGGCGCGGTCTGCGTCTGCGCTTCGTCTATCGCCGGTCCGGGCCGAGCCTGCTCGTCGCAGATGGGCGTTTGAACAACCGAGGCCTCGGCGTGGCCTCACGATCGAAGACCGGACGTGGCCGCGCCACCGTCCCGATCTTCCTGCTGGTCCCGCAGGTGAAACTGCCGAAGCGGCTGGACCTGGCACGGGATGCCGATCGGGCCTTGGACAGCGTGCCGGGGCTGATCGTGGCGAACTGGTTGGAGGGGCGTTTTGGATAACAGCAATGCGCAGGAAGCAGGCGCTACAGAGATCGCGTTGACCATAAGGGGCTTGAGGGCGCTACCGGCCCAAGAACGCACAGAGTGGCCAATCACTTGTGGCGGAACATCACTTGTGTCCAGTGATTATGGCGAGTGCCATGGAAAGCGGCCAGCGGTTCATCGTGTAGACGTGCAATTCGGGCGCGCCATAGGCGATCAGCCGCCGGGCGTGTTCGATCGTGATGGCCGCGGCAAGGTAGGCCTCAAGCTCGGGCGTGGTCTCGGTTCGGGCGAACAGCTGGTTCAGCCAATCCGGTACGGACGCCCCGTTCATCAGCGCAAAACGCTTCAACCGGGGCCATTTCTCCAACGGCATGATACCCGGAACGACAGGTGCATCGATCCCGCGTCGTGCGCACGCCTCGAGAAATCTGCCATAGACTGCTGGGTCCAGAACGAACTGGCAGTAAGCCGAACTTGCCCCGGCATCCAGCTTTCGCTTGAGATGATCCATGTCCTGGTCCAGCGTCTCGGCTTCGGGGTGCTTTTCGGGATGCGCCGCCACCGCAATCTCGAAATCATGCCGCTTGCGCAGGGCTGTCACCAGATCTGATGCATGCTTAAACCCCGATGGCATGGCGCTTGCGTCTCCTTTCGGACGGTCCCCGCGCAGGGCCAGAATGCGCCGGATACCACGCCCCCAAAGCTCATCAGCCGTCGTGAGCGCCTCATGACGCGACAAGCCCAGAGATATCAGATGCGCCATCACCGGGCGGCCTGTGCGCACAGCGATGTCGGTGGCAGTATCAACTGTGCGGCTTCGTGTCGCACCTCCCGCTCCCATGGTCACCGAAAATCCTTGGCTTGCCATCGGGGCGAGCTGATCGACTGTCTCATGCAGGGCCGTGCGTCCATCCGGACCCTTCGACGGAAAGACTTCGAAACTCAGTGGAATGCGCCCCCGCATTTCGTACAGCCCTCGCAGCAGGGGCTCTTTCGGCTGATCGGCGCGGATGTTGTCAATCATGAAGCGTTTCCTTTCAGATGTTCGTACGGCGCGGCTCCCGAGTGAGGCGTGGTCCGAAAAGCAGTGGGCGTGTGTGACGCTGTTTCCAACCTAATCGCGGAACAGCATGGCGACCAAGCTAAACAGTTGTTTGAGCAATCGGTCCGCTGCGCATGCAGGATCTAGGCCTGGTCGGCCCATCCTGTGTGGACTCCTTTCGAGCTCCAACTCTGGAATAGAAAATGCCCACCCCTCGAGAAACCATCCTCGCCGCGCTGCATGCGCGACTTTCGGCGCTGCCTGCCACAGCCTTGCGCGGAGACCTGCTGCCCGAGCGCGTGCCGGCCGAGGGCCTGCTGATCCTGCGCGATGGCGAGCCGGGGGCGCCGGAGGTGACGCTCTCGCCGCTCACCTATCACTACCAGCACCGCGCCGAGATCGAGGCGGTCGTTCAGGGTGCCGATCGTGACGCCGCCTTCGACACGCTGTGCGCCGGCGTCGGCACGGTGATCGCTACCGACCGCACGCTCGGCGGCCTCTGCGACTGGGTCGAGGCGGAGGCTCCGCAGCCGGTCGATTTGGCCGTAGAGGGCGCGGCGAGCCTGAAGGCTGCGATCATCCCCGTCGTGCTGCACTATTCCACGGCCGATCCTTTGGCCTGATCACCCGGCTTTGCGTCCTTGGCATAGGGTTGGCATCTGAACGTCCCCTCAACCTCGGCACCAGTCTCGATGCTCAGGCTCTCGTAGGTGATCTCGCCAGTCACCCGCGCGCTTGTGTGCAGCGCGACCTTGCCGCCAATGACCTGGCCCTTGAAACGCCCCTTTATGGTGACGCTGGCGGCGTGAAGTTCGCCTTCGACCTCACCGGCTTCCTCGATCACGATCGCAGCAGCCTCCACGCTGCCATTCACGTACCCGGGCAATTCGACCGTGCCCGGAAAATAGAGCTCGCCGGTGATGCGCGAGCCGGTACCGAGGTGGGAGCGGCCGCCAGACCCGGACGGGGTGCGGGAATCTTCCGTCATTTCATACTGTCCCTTTTTCGTTTCCTGCCGCCCTGAGCAGATCGGCAGCTTGACCCTACAGGAGAAACCACCATGGCACGAGCCCAGGGGGCGCGGGCGCTGATGGCGCTGGCGTTCGAGACCACTTATGGCACGCCGCCTGCCAGCGGCTACACGCGGATGCCGTTTGCCAGCGCGACGCTGGGGGCCGAGCAGCCGCTGCTGAACAGCGAGCTTCTGGGCTATGGCCGCGACCCGCTGCCGCCGATCAAGGATGCGGTGACATCGGATGGCGATGTGGT
>SLDH01000065.1 GCA_007125415.1 Roseovarius sp. | reverse complement strand
GATCTCTTCCTTGCGCGCTGTCGCTTTCTTCAGGAGTTCGGGCTTGCCCAGTTCGGCCCATTCCTTGGGCGATGTACGGTCGCCCATGCGCGGGTAGACATAATCGGTCTGCATGCGGGCGAGGGTCTGCGGGGTGCCCAGATAGTGGCCCGGGCCGTTCAGACAGACATCGCGGATCTGCTCCAGCGCGAGTGTTTCGTCATCCACGTCAATGCCGCGCACGCAGCGCAGCGCATGGCCGATCAGATCGTCTCCAAGGATGAGCGATTCGTGACAGAAACCCAGCAAGGAGGCATGCATGCCCGCCGCCTCATACACCATGTTGAGCCCCGAAAGCCCGACCATGACATTGGTGCACATCTGCTCCCATCCGGCCTGCATGTCGGGCAGCTTGCTGTCGGATGCGCCTGCCGCGGCGCCGCCGGGCACACCATAGAACTGATGCATCTGCGCGCATCCGGCAGAAAGCAGCGCCTGTTCGGCTGACCCGATCGACATGGCCCCGGTGCGCAGGTCGAGCCCGAAGGGCCAGGTGCCGAAAATGGCCGGGTGCCCCTGCTTGACCGCATTCACATAGACAAGCCCTGCAAGACATTCGGCTGTGGCCTGCACGATCGCGCCGGCCACCGTGGAGGGGGTGGTGGCGCCGGCCATGCCTGCCGAAAGAAGCAGCACGGGCATGCCGCCCTTGATGCAGGCTTCCATGACCTCGCAGCTTTCGGTGGCGAATTTCATCGGCGGCACCACGAAGCAGTTCGAGTTGCTGATGAAGGGACGTTCGCGCCACTTCTCCTCGCTGCCCGCAATCATGTGCAGCATCTCGAGGACGGGGCCCACATGATGCGCCTCGGTAAAGGAGGCGCCCACATGTTTGGTGGTGCCCGCGCAACAGGCATAGACCGAATTGAGATCCATCTCGAAATTGTCGATGATATCACGGCAGACCATGGGTCGTTGCACGAAATGCAGGTTATCCAGCACGTCGGCGATCCGCGCGGCATCATGCAGGTCCTGCACGGTGCTTTCGCGATAGGCGTTGCCTTCGATATCCACCATATGCACGGCGGCCCCGGCAGTGCCGTAATGCACCCGCGCGCCTGAAAGTTCCATGTCATGGCGCGGCTCGCGGCCATGCAGCGTGATCGAGCGATTGGCCTTCTCGATCATGTCTTCGACAAGGGCGCGAGGAAAGCGGATGCGCCCGTCATCGCCGAGGATGGCACCGGCCCCGGTCAGATAGGCGATGCCGCTTTCGGGCGCGTCAGCAAGGCCGATCTGTTCCAGCGCATCGAGTGCGGTTTCATGGATGCGCTGAACCTGCGCCTCCGTCAGCACCTTGAGCGTGCCGCCGCTCATGCCGGGGCGAACCGGGCGGAGGCTCTCTTCCAGTGGCGCGGCGCGGCTGGCACGGCGGGCATTTCTCCCGCCGGAGCGGCGCGGGGTGTGATCGTTCATGGTTTGAAGTCCTTTGGTCAGATTGCGGTTGATGGGGCGTCAACCGCTTCAGGGACGGCCCCGCGCGGCCAGCCCGCGCTGTGCGCCGATCGTTCTGACAATCAGCGTGACCTTGCATTCCGCTGCCATGGCACCTCTCCCGATACTTTGCCGTATTGGGTCAGGGATCGCCTGTCCGGTCTGTTCCGTTTGCGACTTCATGTCGGGAAACGACGTCAGAATGTCGCAGCATGCGGGAGAGGTCGGCAGGGATCAGTCCGTTCGCCGGGCGGAGAGGTCGCCCGCATAGGCGAGCAATTGCCGTACGGCCTCTTCCAGACGGTCATCCGCCACGGTCAGCGCCACGCGGATATGCCCGGCTGCCGCCCGGCCGAAGCTTTCGCCCGGCATCACCGCCACGTGATGCGTTCGCAGCAGGCCATTGGCGAAGTCTTCGCCGGACAGCCCGGTGGCGCGGATGTCGAGCATGACATACATCGCGCCATCCGCCGGGATGGCGCGCACATGATTCTGCCCCTCCACGAGGCGCATGACGATCCCGCGGCGGCGGCGGAAGGGCTCGGCGATCTTCTCCTCGAACGACTCTCCCAGACCGAGCGCAAAGGCGGCCGCTTCCTGCACGAACCCTGCGACACCGTATGTGGTGTTGGTGGCCAGATCATCGAGGCGCTCGAGCACCTCTTGGGGCCCGATCACCCAGCCGATGCGACTGCCGGTCATGGCATGGCTCTTCGACATGGACCCCACGACCAGCGTGCGTTCCTGCATGCCGGGCAGCATGCGGGGGCTGAGATGCGCGCCGGTCCAGACCTGTGTTTCATAGACCTCATCCGAGATGAGCCAGATATCCTGTTCCTGACAGAAGCGCGCGATGCCCTCCATTGTCTCGCGGGAGTAGAGCACGCCGGTGGGATTGTTGGGCGAGTTGATGAGCAGAGATGATACCCCGCCTGCCGCCGCAGCCGCGGCTTCGAGATCGGCCGGGTCGGGCTGGAAGATGCGTTCGGGGCGGGCCGGAACCGGCACGGGTTCGGCGCTCACGCTGCGGATGGTGCCGGGATAGGTGGCATAATAGGGGTCGATGAACATGGCCCGGTCGCCCGGATCACAACAGCCCATATGGGTGGCGAAAAGACCGGCCTGACCGCCGGGCACGACAAAGACATTGTCGGGGCTTGTGGGAATGCCGGTGGTTTTCTCCACGCGTTCGGCAATGCGAACCCGCAGGCCCACGCTGCCATTGCCAAGCGCGGTATAACCGGTGTGCCCGTCGAGCGCGGCATTGTACATGGCCTCGAGAATGAGCGGGTCGGTCCGGATGTCGTGCTCGCCGATGGTCAGATGCGTGATCTCCTTGCCCGCCTCTTCCATTTCGCAGGCCAGCACATAGGTTTCCCAGCCATCCGAGCCGCCGGCATTGATGCCGGTGATCCTGTTCGAGAGCTTCATGCGTGGGCCTCCTTCATGACGGGTCTTCGGCGCATAGATGGTCAGGTGGGCGCAGGGGTGTCAAGGGGCGGCCGCGCCTCGCACCACGTGCCGCGGGCGGGGATGAATTCCTCTCGCCGCAACATGATCTAGTTGCGACAGCTGCGGTTGGTTTCTCTCGTGCTGAGGCCGGTCTCGACCAGAAGGCACTGATCCCGCGCGGCATAGTAGTAGCCGCGCGCGTACCACATCACCGCCGCGTCCTTGTCACCGCCCGAAACCAGCCACGCGCCCCTGAGATAGCGGGTGGCATATTTGAGATTGGTTTCGGCATCGAGCAGGTCTTTGGGGGAGCCGCGAAAGCCCATGCTGCGCGCGGTGGCCGGCAGGATCTGCATCATGCCGTAATAGGGGCCGTTGCGCGCATGGGGGCGGTAATGGCTCTCGCGCTGGATCACCCTGTGCAGGAGCGGGCGCGGTATCTCGTTGAGATCGGCGTAATGATTGACCAGCGCCCGGATCTCCGGCGTCTCATTGGGGTAGAGGGGCAGGGGATCGCGCGGTTCGCGTTCGGGTTTGGGGGTGCTGGCGCAGGCGGCGAGGGCCATCAGCGCAAGGACGGGGAGCAGGCGGATCATGGGCGACGCTCGCATCTGGTGATGATTCGTCATGCCCCAGCTTTGGGCGGCTGACAATATCCGGGTTGCGCCGCTGGTGCGCCATGCGCGCCATATCGCCCATGGTCAGGGCGGAATATGAGTATTTGAGGCAAAATGAAGGGGGTTCCCGGCCCGCGTGAAATGGTGGGCCGGGAACCCTTTTGTGTCAGGCCGCGAGCATCTTCTCGACGGTGGGGCCGAAGGAGGAGGGGGTCGGCACGATGGTCACGCCCGCCTCGCCGAGTATCTCCACCTTTTCCTGTGCCGATTCGCCGAAAGCGGAGACGATGGCACCGGCATGGCCCATGCGCCGCCCCTTGGGGGCCGAAAGACCGGCAATGTAGGCCGCGACCGGCTTGGTCATGTGATCGCGGATGTATTCTGCCGCTTCGGCCTCCTGCGGACCGCCGATTTCACCGACCATGACGACCGCATCGGTTTCGGGATCGGCCTCGAACAGTTCCAGAATGTCCTTGAAGCTCGACCCGTTGATCGGATCGCCGCCGATACCGATGGAGGAGGAGACGCCGATGCCGCGCTCCTTCATCTGGCTTGCGGCCTCATAGCCGAGCGTGCCCGAGCGCCCGATGATGCCCACCCGCCCCGGCAGGTAGATATGCGGCGGCATGAGCCCTGCAAAGGCCTCGCCCGGGGTGATGATGCCCGCGCAATTGGGGCCGATGAGGCGCATGCGGTTTTCGGACTTGTAGCGGCGCATGTAGCGCTTGACCTTGATCATGTCCTGCGCGGGGATGCCGTCGGCGATGCAGACGCAGGTGCGGATGCCCGCATCGGCGGCCTCCATGATGCTGTCGGCGGCAAAGGGCGGCGGCACGAAGGCGATCACGAGATCGGCGCCGGTTTCGGCCACGGCGCCCTTGACCGTATTGAAGACAGGCAGGCCGTTATGGGTGGTGCCGCCCTTGCCGGGGGTGACACCGCCCACGACATTTGTGCCGTATTCGCGCATTTCCTCGGCATGGAAGGAGCCGATGCGCCCGGTGAGGCCGGTGACGAGGACCTTGGAATTCTTGTCGATGATGATGGACATGTCTGTGCTCCTTCAGGCGTCGCGTGCGGCTTTCCACGCTTCGACCACCTTGTCGGCGGCTTCGGCGAGGGTGTCGGCCGTGATGATATTGAGGCCGCTGTCAGCAAGGAGCTTGCGCCCCTCCTCGACATTGGTGCCCGACAGGCGCACGACGAGCGGCATGGTGAGCTCAAGTTCCCTGACGGCGCGGATGACGCCCTCGGCGATCCAGTCACAGCGGTTGATGCCCGCAAAGATGTTGACGAGAATCGCCTCGACATTCTTGTCGTTGAGCACCGCCTTGAAGGACATGAGCACGCGTTCGGGGCTTGCCCCGCCGCCCACATCGAGGAAATTGGCGGGCTCGCCGCCTGCCTGCTTGATCATGTCGAGCGTCGCCATGGCAAGGCCCGCGCCGTTCACGATGCAGCCGATCCTGCCCTCAAGCCCGATATAGTTCAGGCCGCGATCCTCCGCATAGGTCTCGCGCGGGTCTTCCTGGCTCTTGTCGCGAAGCTCGGAGATGCCGGGGTGACGAAAGAGCGCGTTGTCGTCGAAGCTGAGTTTGGCATCGAGCGCCACGATCTCGCCTGAACTGGTGACGACGAGCGGGTTGATCTCGACCATGTTGGCGTCGGTCTCTTCCATCAGCCTGTAGCAGCCGGTGATGGTCTTGACGGCCTGATTGATCAGCGCCGCGTCGAGCCCCAGCGAAAAGGCGATCTCGCGTGCCTGAAAGGCCTGCATCCCCACGGCCGGATCGACAACCGAGCGGATGATGCTTTCGGGCTCCTTTTCGGAGATTTCCTCAATTTCCATACCGCCCTGGGCGGAGGCCACGACGACCACGCGCTCCAGCTTGCGATCCATCACGAAGGCCAGATAGATCTCCTGCGCGATGCTGGTCGCTTCCTCGATATAGAGGCGACTCACGAGCTTGCCCTGCGGACCGGTCTGGTGGGTGACGAGCTTGCGGCCCAGCATCCAGGTGGCGGCATCAGCCACCTCTTCTTCCGTGGCGCAGATGCGCACGCCGCCCGCCTTGCCGCGCGCGCCCGAATGGATCTGTGCCTTGACCACCCATTTGTCGCCCGAAAGTTCCGAACAGCGATAGACCGCCTGTTCCGGCGAATAGGCGATGCCGCCACGCGGCACGTTGACGCCGAACCGCTTGAGCAGTTCCTTGGCCTGATATTCGTGAATATCCATATCCTGCGCTCCTCAGCCGTTCTTGGCCGCGATGGCATCGGCCACCGCGATCACGTTGTTGGCCATGCGCTCGGAGGCGGCGTCGATCATCTTGCCATCGAGCGAGGCGGCACCCTTGCCCGCGGCCTCGGCTTCGCGCAGGGCGGTGATGATGTTGCGCGCGCGCGTCACCTCGGCCTCGGGCGGCGAGAAGACCTCGTTGGCCATTGCGATCTGGCTGGGGTGGATGGCCCACTTGCCTTCGATCCCCAGCGCGGCAGCACGTTTGGCGGCAAGGATGTAGCCATCGGGATCCGAGAAATCGCCAAACGGCCCGTCGATGGCGCGCAAGCCGTAGGCGCGGCAGGCCACTGTCATGCGGCTCAGGGCGAAATGCCACTGATCGCCCGGGTAATCCGGGTTCAGCCCGCCGATCACCACGGTGCGCGCACGGTTCGAGGCGGCATAATCGGCCACACCGAAATGCAGCGCCTCCAGCCGGCCGGGGGTGGCGGCGATGGCCTCCACATTGGCCATGCCGAGCGCGGTCTCGATCAGTGCCTCCAGCCCGATCTTGTGGGTAAAGCCCATGGCTTCCTCGATCTGGCTCACCATGGTCTCCACGGTGTAGAGATCGGCCGGCACGCCCACCTTGGGCACGAGGATCGTATCGAGATGCTGGCCCGCCTGTTCGACGATCTCGACCACATCGCGATACATGTAATGCGTGTCGAGCCCGTTGATGCGGATACACATCGTCTTGCCCCTGGCCTTCCAGTCGATATCGTTGAGCGCCTGGATGATGTTGGCACGCGCCTGCACCTTCTCGGGCGGGGCGACGGCATCTTCCAGATCGAGGAAGATGCAATCGACATCCGAATCGGCGGCCTTGTCGATCATCGACGGATTCGATCCCGGCACGGCCAGTTCGGACCGTTGCAGGCGTTGCTTCTTCAGCGGGTGCAGCGTGTAGCTCATCTGTGATACTTCCTCCCTTCGGGCGGACGACATGCCCGCCCCGTTCCCCTGCAATCTCGCGGCGAGAGCGCCGTTTTCCTACTTTCGCTCGGGTAAGAAAGGGGGCTCGGGGTTGGGGAGCGGGCCTGATCGGGTAGGGCTGCCCTACCCGGTGGAGGGACTATCGGGTGCCGTGGAATACTTTCTGCACTGCAGCAGCCCACGATGGAAATCAAACGCTTACAATCGGAAACTCCGGATCACAGGCGCGGGATGGCAGGTGCAGGCCGCCGCACCTGCCGCGGGGTCAGCGCGTCGCGGGTGTGGCCCGCATCAACATGCCGAAAAGATCACGCGGATCATCCGGGTCCGCCAGAAGATCGAGATCGAAATGATAGCCCGTTCCGTGGATCCGGTCGCGCACATAGCGCAGCGCGCTGAAATCCTCGATGGCAAAGCCCACGGAATCAAAGAGCGTGATCTGCCCCGGCGAGCGGCGTCCGGGTGCCTGCCCGCTCATCACCCGCCAGAGTTCGGTGACCGGATGATCGGCCCCGAGCTGCTGGATTTCGCCCTCGATCCGGGTCTGTGGGGGGTATTCGACGAAAATCTCGCTGCGATGCAGGATCGCCGGGGCCAGTTCGGTCTTGCCCGGGCAGTCTCCACCTATGGCGTTGATATGCACGCCGCTGCCCACCATGTTGTCGGTCAGGATGGTGGCATATTGCTTGTCGGCGGTGCATGTCGTGATGATCTGCGCCCCTTCGATGCTCTCCTCGGGGGTGTCGCAGATGGTGATCGCAAGCCCGCTGCCCGCGAGATTGCGCGCGGCCTTTTCGCTGGCGGCCCGGTCCGTATCGTAAAGGCGCACGGCGCTGATCCCGCAAAGCGCCTTCATCGCAAGGCTCTGAAACTCCGATTGCGCGCCATTGCCGATCATCGCCATTGTGTCGGCCCCTTTGGGGGCGAGGTATTTCGCCACGAGCCCCGATGTGGCGGCCGTGCGCAGGGCCGTCAGCATGGTCATCTCGCTCAGAAGGACAGGGTATCCGGTGGAGACATCTGCAAGCAGGCCGAAGGCGGTGACGGTCTGCAGGCCGTCACGGGTATTCCTGGGGTGGCCATTCACGTATTTGAAGCCGTAAACCTCGCCATCGGAGGTGGGCATGAGCTCGATCACCCCCTCGGCCGAGTGGCTGGCCACGCGCGGTGTCTTGTCGAAAAGCTCCCAGCGCCTGAAATCCTGCTCGATATAGTCGGCGAGCCCCACCAGCATGGGCTCCACCCCGATATGGTGAATGAGCCGCATCATGTTGTCGACCGAAACGAATGGCACCAGCGCCTTGTCGGAAGGGGAAAGCGTCGTCATCTTCTGCATCCTCACACAAAGGCCCGGTTGGGCCGGTCGAACACGCGCCGCCCCATGGCCGACGCCGCGAGATCCACCATCACCCGCGCGGTCTGGCCGCGATCATCGAGATAGGGGTTCAACTCCACCAGATCGAGCGCGCTGAGCAACCCGCTGTCGCTGATCATTTCCATGACCAGATGCCCCTCACGCATCGTGGCGCCACCCGGCACGGTGGTGCCCACCGCAGGCGCGATGCCCGGATCGAGGAAATCCACATCGAGCGAGACATGCAAAAGCCCGTTCGCGGCCCTCACCTTGTCGAGAAAGGCCTGAAGTGGGCGCGCGATGCCGGTCTCGTCGATCTCGCGCATGTCATGGAACTGCATGGCGGTGCCCTGGATCATTTCGCGCTCGCCCGCATCGACCGAGCGCAGGCCGAGGAGGCAGATATTCTCATGACGCACCGGCGCGCTGACCGGCGGGAAGCCGTGGAATCCCTCACGCCCGGTCACATAGGCCAGCGGCGTGCCATGCAGGTTGCCCGAGGCGGTGCTCTGCGGCGTGTGGTAATCCGAATGCGCGTCGAGCCAAAGCACGAAAAGCGGCCGGCCCAATTCTGCGGCATGCCGTGCCGTGCCGGAGACCGAGCCCAGTGAGAGGCTGTGATCGCCGCCCAGAAAGATCGGCAGACCGCGTTTCATGGCAACTTCCGCCGCCCCGGCCAGGGTTTCGGTCCAGCCGATGGTTTCGGCCGGGCTGATGACATGGGCAGGCAGGTTGTCGGGCGCGGATGCCGGGGCCGGGGCAAGATTGCCTTCATCCACCACCTCATAGCCCAGATCGCGCAGCGCCTCGGCGATGCCTGCCACGCGATAGGCATCAGGCCCCATGAGACAGCCGCGCATGGATTTGCCACTATCAACCGGCGCGCCGATCAGAATACAGGTGCCGCGTGTCATCGACATTTCTCCATCTTTCCGAATTTGCCATAGTTTCCCTTCCGGAAGGGTTGAATAACAGCGCACAATTTGCACTGATTGAGAACAACCTGACCAATTCGAAATGGAAATCAGACGATATGGACGATACGGACCGCAAGCTCATCTCTGCCCTGCGCCATGATGCGCGCGCTTCACTCTCCGATCTTGCCATCGAGCTCGGCGTGTCGCGCACCACCATCCGCGGGCGGATCGACCGGTTGCGCCGCACCGGCGAGATCGTGGGCTTCACCGCCGTGCTCAAGGGGGATGCTGCGCGCGATCCGGTGCGCGGCCTGATGATGCTCGGGATCGAGGGCCGCGGAACGGACCGGATATTGCGACAGTTGAGCGGCCTGCCCGCGGTGCGCGCCATGCATACCACGAATGGCCGGTGGGATGTCATCGTCGAGCTTGGCACCGACACGCTGGAGGCGCTGGACCGGATTCTCGCACAGATCCGCCGGTTCGACGGCATCACCTCATCCGAGACGAGCCTGCTTCTCAGCACCCGCAAATCCGCCCGCTGACTTCATTTTGCCAAAAATACTCACAGTCCGGCAGATCCGCCTGGCGCGGCGCCGATCACCGCGCGCCGCCAGCGGAGGCATCCCGGCACGCGTGCGCCCCGCCTTCAGTCCGGCGCCCGCGCCGCGCGCCACCACAAGCCGGCAAGACCGATGGCCAGCACCGCGTTCCAGCTTGCCATCGATAGGCCGAGCATCTCCCAGGGCACCTCATCGCAGCGCACCAGAGGGGCGGCCATGATCTGAGCCATCAGGTCCTCGGGGCTCTGCCCGGCAACCGAACCGGCGCTGCACGTGGCAGGCCCCTCCCACCAGTGCCGCTCGACGCCTGTGTGATAGAACCCGATGGCCGCCGTGCTCAGGGCCGCCAACATGCCCAAGAGCGGCAGGGCCCGCCAGGACAGGAGGAGCGCCGCCGCACCGATCGCGACCGCCAGCGCATGGGGCCAGCGCTGCCACAGGCAAAGCGGACAGGGTGCCATGCCGCCCAGATGCTGAAACCCGAAAGCCAGCACGAGCACCAGGGCCGAGCCTCCGGCGGCGAGCCCGATCAGGATATGTCGATCCGCAGTCATCACATCAGTCTGACGATATAGAACCCGCCGAAGAGCAGGACAACAAACAGCGTCGCGACAAGGCCAAGCCGACGTTCGATGAAATCGCGGATCGGCGCACCGAATTTCCAAAGCAACGCGGCCACGATGAAAAAGCGCAGCCCCCGCGCAAGAATGGAGGTGGCGATGAACGTGCCAAGGGGCAGGCCCGTCCAGCCGGACATGATGGTGATGACCTTGTAGGGAAAGGGCGTGATCCCGGCTGTCAGCACGGCCCAGAAGCCGAAATCGTTGAAACGTGTGTTGAACGCCTCCATCGCCTCGCCCTTGCCGAGCGCCTGCAGGATGGGCTGGCCAAGCCCCTCATAGGCCAGCGCGCCGATTGCATAGCCCAGAAGCCCGCCGGTGACCGAGGCCAGAAGCGCCACGCTGGCGATCAGCCAGGCGCGCCGGGGCCGCGCAAGGATCATCGGGATCATCAGCACATCGGGCGGGATGGGAAACACCGAACTCTCGATGAAGGCCACGATGGCCAGCACCCACAGCGCCTGCGGATGATCGGCCATTCTGATGGTCCAGTCATAGAGGCGTCTGAGCATGGGCGCATCCGGCTGAGGGCGGTTGCGCCGTCTGATCATGCGGGGCAGGGCGGGTCAAGCCAAACCTCAGGCGGGCGGCCCTGCATGCTCTTGTTGCGGTGCCTGCCTGTCCGGCCGCTATCCATGGAACGGCATCCAGTCTACAGGGCTTGAAGACGCGGCTATCGCAAAAGCTTCTGATCCACCTGAAGGGCGCGGGCGCGTCCGGGCGCGTCATGGATCCCATTCGAGACGTCCCTCAGGGTCAATCATCATTTGCACGATTTTCCGGGCTTCTCTCGGCACAGCATCAAAAGCTGGTCGATTTCACTTCAGGAGTGACCGTCATTTCATGAAGCTGTCATGCCTCGCCGTTACCCATCGTGCTGCGCCGGTCTTGACACGGCGCCACCGGCCGGTGGTCAGCCTGATGACCGGACCAAACCAGAAAGCACGGTGCACAGCGGCAGGAGACTGCTGGAGCGCTGAAGACATGGAGAATGTGAACATGAAGAAGATCATGGAAGAGACCGCCACTGTCGGTCGCCGCAAGCTTCTGCTCATGGCAGGTGCATCGTCTCTTGCGGCGCTGGCCGCACCGGGCATCGTGCGCGCGCAGGGGGACGAAACCTTGCGCGTGGGTCTGGGCCCCCAGCAGCCCACGCAGGAGGATACCTACCGCGTCTGGGAGCCGATCTATCAGCGGATCGCCGCGGCGGCCGGGGCAAAACTGCGCCTTGATGTGGCCAATGACTGGGCCGGGATCGCGACGGCGCTTGCCAACGAGCAGATCGATGTCGCGCAAATGGGCCCGTGGGGCTATGTGCTTGCGGCAGTGCGTGGGGAGGCAAAGCCGATCAACGTGATGCTGGTGGAGGGGCAGCCGATCTACCGTGCGATCATCGTGGCCCGCCCCGATCTGGAACTCGAGAACTTCCCCGAAGACGCCCGTGGAATGTCGATGCAGATGCTCGACACAGGCTCCACATCGGGCTGGCTGGTGCCGACCCACTGGATGCGTGGCCAGGGCATCGATCCTCAGGAATTCTTCGGCCGCTATGCCGAGGGCGCGTCGGCCGCCGCTGCACAGATGGCCACGGTCAACGGTCAGGTCGATCTGGCGACCGGCTGGGATACGCATCGCAACACCATGATCCGCAACGGCACCATCGCAGCCGACGCAAACAAGGTGGTCTGGGAATCCGACCCGCTGCCGAATGAGGTTGTTGCAGTTCGTGCAGGCATGGATGCGGAGATGGCCGCGACCCTTCAGAATGCCTTCGCCACGCTTGACGAGGACACCCGCGCACTCCTGCCCTGGCCCTACACGGGCTTCGAGCCGACGACGCATGAGCCCTATGCCGTGCTCGAACAGATGGGGCGCGATCTGGGCGTATTGCGGTCGTAACAGCTGCGCCGGTTCGGGCCAGGCGGGCTGCCCGGCCCGGGCCCTTGGCCCGGACCGGATCGGCCGCGCAACCTGAGGGACAGGAATGTTACGTCACACCAATGCCCGTGAGCCCAGCCGTGGCGCTGATGGCCAATATATCGAACCGGGTTTCCAGCCCCTCTCGGGCGATGCGATCCGTGTCTATCTGATCGCGTTCTTTCTGCTGGGGGCGTTTGCGATCTGCCTGCGCATCGCCGAAGTGGATCTCACGCGCCTGATCGAAGGGCTGCCGCGGCTCATGCGT
>SLDH01000047.1 GCA_007125415.1 Roseovarius sp. | reverse complement strand
GCTTGAGCGAGGAGAAATCAGCCAGCGCGTCAAAGCACTGCGCGGGGCGCAAATTGGCATAGAGATCCATCTCCTTGCGCAGGCGCAGCAGCCCCCGCTCGGGCTTCACGCTGAAATCCAGATCATCATATTTGGGCCCGCCCACGGCCCCGAGCAGCACCGCATCCACCTCCTGCGCAAGCGCCATCGTGTCATCATGCAAGGGTACGCCATGCGCATCATAGGCCGCCCCGCCCACCAGATCCTCGCGTAGCTCGAAAGCCAGATCGCGACGGGCGCCGAACCAGTCGATGATCTTGCGCACCTCGGCCATTACCTCGGGGCCGATCCCGTCACCGGGCAGAATGAGAAGAGAACGGGAAGTCATGGCAGTATCCTTTTGCGGCATTGGTCGCGCATCGCTAGCGTGCGGGCTTGGGTTGGTCAAGAAAGGCGCGTTCAGTCCAGCGCGATATCGACCCAGACAGGGCGATGGCGGCTGGCACGCGACACCGTGGTGGCGAACTCATCCGTCACCGGCGGCCATAGTATCCCCGCATCTTTCACCCGCAGATCCGCCGATGGCAGGATGTAGGAGCCCCGCAGATGGCCCGGCACAGGGGATGCATAAGCGACCGTATCCAGCCGGGGGTCGCCCCGATGACCGGGGCTGTCCTCCAGGGGGCCGGGTGGTCGCATCGGCGCCGGATCCTGCAGGCGCGGGTCCTCCAGCAGGCCGATGATGCCTTCCTTGAGGCCAGGCCCATCCACCGGATCGATCGTGGCGCCCCCCAGCAGGACAAAGCGTGCCTCGGGCGCAGGGCCGAATGCCCCGTCGAGATAGCGCTGCCAGAAGACGATTTCGTCATGGTTACGCAGGATGTTGCGCTTCTCCGGACCATCGAAGGCCGGAGGGGCGGCATGGAAGGTGAGCAGATGAAGCGGCCCACCCGGCAGATCCACCGGCACCACCCAATGGGCCACCGATGACAGCCGCTGGACCGCCTGCGCCTCTTCCGAGGGGAAAGGCTTGCCCGCTGCCATGGGCAGGCGCGCGCCCGGCAGGTCACGCCAGAGCATCGTGGTGAACTCCTGCGCCTCCTCCTCGATGAAGGCATGGCGCGACAGAATGGCCATCGCCCCCTGCCCGAAATACGCGCCGAAGCCCTGCCCATCCGCCGCGCGGTTGAGCCGTCCATCCCCATCCAGATCAAGGCCGGTCTGCACTCCGGTATTCGGGGGGCGCGCAAAGAGATGCGGGTAATCGAGGCCGCTCTCGGCCAGCATGTCGCGCAGCGCGCGCAGTGCCACCAGATCATGATCGAAATCGACCCGCTGCAGGACCAGAATATCCGCATCGAGCGCCACCAGAACATCGCGCACCGCGTCTATCTGCGCGTCCTGCCCGCGCAGGATGTCCCGCAAGAGCAGGCCCGGGCCGTCGCGCTTCAACTCGGCATTATAGGTGGCAATGCGAATTGACTCTGCGGCGGCTGCCGGAGCCGCCCAAAGCCAGCAAAGAGCAACGATCAGACCTGCTGCAACCCGTCCGCGGCCGCATAGGCCCGCTTGCGCTTTTCCTCGATCATCTCCGCAATGCGGCTCATCGCGATTCCGCGCATCAAAAGGCTTGCCGGCAGAAAGGCCCATAGCGTCACCATCCAGATCAGGGTTTGCGGATCCTGCATGGAAACAGGCGTCAGCATGTCCGCGGCGATCTTGACCGCAGCAGGGATGATAAATGGCAAAAGGGCCCCGATGACAACATTGAGCGCAGCATCGCGCTTCAATCGCGCCAGCACGTCCCCGCCTCCTGTGGGGTCGAAGAGCGGCAGATTCATCCAGACATTGAACGCCCCCGCCCGGGTGGGCCAGCCGAGCAATCGGACATAAGTCACAAAGACGAAGATCATCACAAGCGAGCATGTATAGGCGATCCCGGCCGCCACCCGCATCAGTTCCACAAGTTCGGCAGACGCGTCCACTGGCAACATGATCACCATCAGCCGGACCGGCGAATAGGGAAAGTCGATCGCGTTTCCAAGGCCGGCGCCGAGCTGCGTGAGCAGTGCCGTCAATGCTGTCGGATAAGTCTCTGCCCGCACGATAAGGCTGATCAGCATCAATGAGCTCAGAAGGGTCAGAAAGCGCAGCCGGTTGAACGGCGGAGCATAGCGAAACTCAATGACACTGGGAGAGCGGCCGTAATATTCGATGAACACCATGGACCCGAGGATTATGGCCAATATGAGTGCGAGATCATCGGTCTTGTCGGTACCCTCCCCGATCAGCAGGGAAGGCGACATCACCAGGACGGCGAGAAGCACGGCGCGCACCAAGGCACTGATCAGTCGAGATATCACTGCCTCATTCCCTCCAAACTGGTCTGGCGCAATACGTTGCCGCACCATGATCCCAACTTGTTTCCGCCCATCAGGGCGGTCTGCCTCATTCTCGCCCAAGTTTTGCCCCTATTTCCGCGACATCGCAAGGTCTTGGTTAAAAACACTTAATTTTTGCGGCAGATTGATGGTGGCACTGGTGCGGGAATGCATCAATTTCGGATCGCCTCTGTGGCGATCTGGTAGGGCGACACAATATTCTGCGGTTTGAGTAATTCTCGCCTCTACAGCATATCGCGCCAAGACGGCTTCACCCCTGCCCGGGTCGCTTGCGGCCCGGGCAGTGACCTGCTTGAAGACCAGCGCCTGTCTCGTGCGTCCGAAAACGTCGATGCCTTCATGCGATGCCGCTTCTCTTCAAGCCGGGAAATCATGGCGGAAAGCGCCAGCTTCAAACCGTCCAACTCAACCGGATCAGATCAGCTCCCGTCATCAGCCAGCGGCAGAGCAGCAGGACCGGAAGGTTACGACCTTCTCGCAGGCACGTAATGCGTGAAGAACATACCAAAAGAATGGGTTGAAACCGCCGCTGGCTATACACGAGGAAGGGAAGCAGAGCATCGAAAGAGAGATACGAATGAAGGGACCTTACTAGGTTTGGCAGTGACCTACTCTCCCACGTCTTAAGACGCAGTACCATTGGCGCTAAGGCACTTAACGGCCGGGTTCGGGATGGGACCGGGTGTTTTGCTCTTGCTATGACCACCAAACCGAGAAAGATCCCTCTAACATCCAAGTCCAGCACACATGTTGATGTGTATGCTTTTGATATCCTGCAGAAATCCTGCTTCTACTGGATCAAATCAAGCCTATCGGACAATTAGTACCGGTCAACTGAACGCATTGCTGCGCTTACATCTCCGGCCTATCGACGTGGTGGTCTACCACGGTCCTCAGGGATACCTTGTTTTGAGGGGGGCTTCCCGCTTAGATGCCTTCAGCGGTTATCCTGTCCGATCATAGCTACCCTGCACTGCCGTTGGCACGACAACAGGTCCACCAGTGGATCGTT
>SLDH01000347.1 GCA_007125415.1 Roseovarius sp. | reverse complement strand
CGCGATGCGCGGGCAGGCAATGCATGAACAGCGCATCGGGCTTGGCATGGGCCATCAGCGCGTCATTGACCTGATAGGGGCGCAGCATGTTGTGGCGCCGCTCTCTCGTGGATTGGCTGTCATGCATGGAGACCCAGGTATCGGTGACCACAAGATCGGCGCCTTCCACCGCCTTGAGCGGATCGCGCTCGATCGTCACGCGGCTGCCGGCCTTGCGGGCGAGGCCCATGAATTCTTCTTCCGGATCAAGCTGCGCGGGGCCGGTGAAGGTGAAGTCGAAGCCGAATTGTGCGGCGGCATGCAGAAACGAGGCACAGACATTGTTGCCGTCGCCGGACCAGACCACCTTCTTGCCGGTGATCGGGCCGCGATGTTCCTCGTAGGTCATCACGTCGGCCATGATCTGGCAGGGATGGGTGCGGTCGGTCAGGCCGTTGATGACGGGGACATCGGCAAACTCGGCCATTTCGAGCAGCACGGATTCGTCATAGGTGCGGATCATGATGAGATCCACATAGCGGCTGAGCACGCGCGCGGTATCGGCGATGGTCTCGCCATGGCCAAGCTGCATGTCCGCCCCCGAGAGCACCATGGTGGTGCCGCCCATCTGCCGCACGCCCACGTCGAAGCTGACGCGGGTGCGCGTCGAGGGTTTTTCGAAGATGAGGGCCACCACATGATCGCGCAGCGGCAGATCGTCATCCGGCGCCCCGCGGGGGCGGCCCTCGCGGGCCTTCTTGAGGTCATGGGCGTTGTCCATGATGCGCCGCAGATCGGCCTTGTCGGTTTTGTGGATGTCGAGAAAGTGAGGCATGGTGCAGGCTTTCTTGCGGGCGTGGGATATGAGTATTTTGGGCAAAATGAAGATCAGGTCGTGGCGGGCGCGGGACCGGCGATCTGGCGGGCCGCGCGATCGAGACGGGCGAGCGCCTCATCCACTTCCTCGCGGGAGACGGTGAGCGGGGGGAGCAGGCGCAGGGCATTGTCGGCGGCGGGCACGGTGATCAGGCAGGCATCATAGGCGGCCTGCAGCACGTCCGTATTGGGCGCTGTGCATTTCAGCCCCAGCATCAGCCCGGAGCCGCGCACAGCCTCGAATACCGAAGGATGCGTGGCCACGAGCCTTTCGAGGCCCTGGCGCAGGTGGTCTGCGACGCGGGACACGTGATCGAAAAAGCCGGGGGCCGTCATCTCGTCCATCACCGCGCATCCGACCGCGCAGGCCAGCGGGCTGCCGCCATAGGTGGAGCCGTGACTGCCAGTGGTCATGCCTGAGGCCGCGCTTTCCGTCGCCAGCACCGCGCCCAGCGGGAAGCCGCCGCCGATGCCCTTGGCGACCATGACGATATCTGGTTCGATCCCGGCCCATTCATGGGCGAAAAGCCGCCCGGTGCGGCCCATGCCGCATTGCACCTCATCGAGGATGAGCAGCAGGCCGTGAGCATCGCAAAGATCGCGCAGGCCCTTCAGGCATTGATCGGGCAGCGGGCGGATGCCGCCCTCGCCCTGGATCGGTTCGATCAGGATGGCCGCCGTTTCAGGCGTGATGGCGGCGTCCAGTGCGGCGTGATCGGCCCAGGGCAGATGGGTGAAGCCGGGCAGGAGCGGGCCGAAGCCGCGGGTCATCTTCTCGGATCTTGCCGCGGCGATGCCGGCGGAGGAGCGGCCGTGAAAGGCCCCCTCGAAGGCGATGATGTTCACGCGCTCGGGCATGTCCTTCTCGAAGAAATGCTTGCGCGCCATTTTCACGGCCAGTTCGCAGGACTCGGTGCCGGAATTGGTGAAGAAGACCGTATCGGCGAAGCTGTGCGCCACGAGCCTGTCGGCGAGCGCCTGCTGGTTGGGGATGTGATAGAGGTTCGAGGTGTGCCAGAGCGTTCTTGCCTGCTGTGTGAGCGCATCTACGAGGGCTGGGTGCGCATGGCCCAGCGCATTCACGGCGATCCCTGCACCGAAATCGAGAAAGCGGCGGCCATCCGCCTCGAACAGCCAGCTGCCCTCGCCCTTCACGAAGCTGAGGGGGGCACGCGCATAGGTCGGCAGGATGGAGGGGATCATCGGGAATATCCTTTGCTTGAGCGATTTTTGAGTGCCGCAAGCGGTGCGGCGTGTCAATCTTCGGGGGAAAGGGCGGCAGCGAAGGCCGGAACGCAGGCGCTGACGTCAGGCGCGGGTGGCGCGACGTCGCAGGGCGGGAAGAGGCTGGCCTGTGTTCATGGCGATGCTGATAGACCGTATGCGCGGGAAAAGGAAGCGGGAATTTCCGGATCGGGGCCGTGGGAGCGCAAACGCCCGTCCGGGGCCTGATGAGGCTTGCGCCGCCTGCAAGGACGCGTCACCACGTTGCCATGTATGTGGCAAAGACCCAGAACCCGGCGCTGGCGGCGGGGCTCACCCTTGCGGCGGCGGCTTTTGTCGCCGGCACCACCCTGCTCGCCAAGGCGCTGGGCACGGGTGCGCTGGGCCCGGCACTGCATCCCCTGGTGATCAGCCACGGGCGCTTTCTCTTTGCGCTTGTCGCCATCGGGGTTGCCGCAGCGGCCTTGCGCCCGCGGATCAGCGGGGTGAATGTCAGGTTGCATGTGCTGCGCACCTCGCTTGGCTGGGGCGGGGTGACGCTGATGTTTGCGGCGGCGGCTTTCATCCCCTTGTCGGATGCCACCGCGATCAGCTTTCTCAACCCGGTTTTCGGCATGATGCTGGCCATTGTCCTGTTGAGGGAGCGGGTGGGCCTTGTGCGCTGGAGCGCGGCGGCAATCGCCCTCATGGGTGGGCTGATCCTGGTGCGTCCGGGCAGCGGGGTCGTGGAGATGGGGGCGCTGCTGGCACTCGGGGCGGCGGTCCTGCTGGGGGCGGAACTCATCGCGATCAAGCTATTGTCGGGGCGGGAAAACCCGTTGCAGATCCTGCTCATCTGCAATGCGATCGGCTTTTGCATCTCGGGGGTCGCCGCCGCCTTTGTCTGGCAGATGCCCACGGCAGCGCAATGGGTGGCGCTGGCGGGCATCGGCTTTCTGATGGCCGGCGCGCAGGCCTGTTTTACCAATGCCATGGCGCGGGCGGATGCGAGCTTCGTGGCGCCGTTCTTCTATGCGACACTTGTCTTCGCGGCGCTCTACGATTTCGCTTTCTTCGATGTGGTGCCGGATGCCGTCTCGGTGATCGGAGCGGTGATCACGCTGGTGGGTGTGGTCTTTCTGGTCTGGCGGGAAGCGCAGTTGAAAGGGCGCTGAGGCAACGCTAACAGGTTGCTGAAAAATGAACAGGGACTTCAAATGCGAAGGAAACTTTTCCTGCCACGCTGTTTCTACGTCAAGAGGAGGGTGGCGCCCGATCCTGGGTGGGTGCTTCGGACCGCTGGGGCGACTGTGCTTTATGGCAGCCGAGACCTTCTGACCGTT
>SLDH01000280.1 GCA_007125415.1 Roseovarius sp. | reverse complement strand
TAATGGCTTTCGGGAGCGAACATGATCAGCGCATCAAGACCAGCCGCCTGCACGGCGGAGGTGGCACGAGATTGACGGGTCTTGTATTCTTGCGCGTCGAAATGAATCGGCATGGCGGAGAGCCTCCGGCAGAAAGGGTGATTGCAGGCCGAGCAAAGAGCGAAAAAGAGGCGCTGACAATGCCCGATTGCGGCAAACCGTCTGAGCACCCGAGAGTTCTTCCTTTTTCCATTGTCGCGACGGCAGGTCATCGCCCAAGCGCTCGGCAGTAGCATTTGCAGAGAGCCGCGAGAGGACCCTTCGACTGACCGACACGCCAAACTGGATGTATCTGCTGCGTGAATTCGAGCAAGTCTACAGATACGACGGATCTGCCGGGGGCAGCACGGCGATCCGTAGCCACCGCAAGCGGGTGCGTGGCCGGCTCCCGGCGGCCATGGCCGGCAATCCGGGAAACATCGGACGCGCCCCCGAGGAAAAACCGGTAACGGCACATTTCAATCGCGCCCTCGATCTGGGGGAGCGTGCCAGCATGCAGGGCATGGCCCGCGCCCTGCGCGAGCTGCGCGGAAATCTGACCTGGGAATACGGCTATGAACGCGTGCCCCGTGCGCTCGCCCGGAAATATGCCCATTGCGAGATACTGGGTCCGCGCGATCCGGTGCAGTCAGGCACGCTTGTTCCGGGGTTCGTTCTCTTTGCGCCCGATACGACCTATCCGCAACATAGCCATCCCGAAATCGAGGAGAGCTACATTTCCATCGCCGGCGCCTGGTCTGAAAACAACGCGGCAGTCTAGGCTCCCGCGTCGCTCATCCTGAACCGGCCCGAACAGGAACATCGGATCACGACCGGCGAGCGAGAGCCCTGCCTGCTGGCCGATGCCTGGACAGGAGACGAGGCACGGCTGGCCAACCCCGACATGAAGCTGACCGCCACGCGCAACGCGCGCGCACCTGCATGACCGGCGCGTTCGTGATATCCGTGCCTCCGGCGGGGGTATTTCTGCCAAGAAGAAGGCATGGCGCTCAGCTTCATTTTGCCCCAAATACTCAATCCCTTCCGTGGAGTTTGCGGGCGGTCTCCTAACTCACGAGATCGCGCGGTTTGTCCCCCTTCAGGAAGGCGATGAGATTGTCGATGGCCCGGTGGCCCATCGCCGCGCGGGTGCCATCGGTGGCGCTGCCCAGATGCGGTGCAAGCACGAGGTTTTCATAGCTCATGAAGCGTCGGTCGAGTGCGGGTTCATTGTGGTAGACATCAAGCCCGGCGGCTGCGAGGTGGCCGCTGTCGAGCGCCGCAAAGAGCGCGTCTTCGTCCACCACGTCACCGCGTGCGGAATTGACGAGGATCGCACCCGGTTTCATGGCGGCAAAGACCTCGGCATTGATCATCTTGTAGGTATCCGTCCCGCCCGGGCAGTGCAGCGACAGAAAATCGCAGGCCGCTGCCACATCCGTGACGCTGGCCAATTGCTCGGCATTGCCATTGGCGGCCTTGATATCGTCGGGCACGTCCCAGGCATCCTGAAACACCACCTTCATGCCGAACCCGTTATGGGCGCGCCGCGCCATCGCCTGGCCGATGCGGCCGAAGCCGATAATGCCCAGCGTGGCACCACTCACCTTCTTGCCGATCATATGGGTGGGCCGCCAGCCCGCCCATTGCCCGGCGCGGGTTTCGCGTTCGCCCTCGCCGATGCGCCGCGCGGCGGCCAGCATCAGGCCCATGGCAAGATCCGCCGTGCAATCGGTGAGCACATCGGGGGTGTTGGTCACCGCGATGTCATTGGCGCGCGCGGCATCGATATCGATGTGATTGAAGCCGACGCCGTAATTGGCGAAAACCTTGAGCTTGCCTCTGGCTGCCGGATAGAATTCCGCCGGGATCTTGTCGGAGACGGTGGGCATGATCACGTCATAGGCCTGCGCGGCCTTCATCCATTCGTCGTGGCTCATGGAGGTGTCGGGATCGCGCAGCGTAACCTCGCCCAGATTTTCGGCGACAAGACGGTCCTCGGCCTCTTTCGGCCATGCGCGGGTGACGAGTATTTTCATGTCATGGGTCCTCTCTTGGTCGCTGTCATCTGGCCGGTGTCGTGGCGCGGTAATGCTCCTGCGCGGCGGCAACCCCCGAGCCTGGCTCGATTTTCGCGCCAGCATCCAGCAGCGCCATCTCGGCTGCGGAGATCGCGCCGCAGAGCATGACCGGATTGAGCGAGCCCAGATGTCCGATGCGGAACGCGCGGCCCATCAGCTTGTTGAGGCCGGTGCCAAGCGACGTGTTGTATTTGTAATACGCCCCTGAGATCACCTCGCGCGCGTCAACATCCTGCGGCACATAGATCGCCGATACCGTGTCCGACGCCCATTCGGGGCCACGCGCAACAAGCTCGCAACCATCCCATGCCTCGACCGCGCGGCGCACCCCTTCGGCAAGGCGGTGATGCCGATCCCAGATGCTTTCCATCCCGGCATCGAGGATCATGTCGAGCGCGCAGCGAAGACCGCGAAAGAGTTGCGTGGCCGGCGTATAGGGGAAGTAGCCTGTGTCATTGAGCTTGATCATGTCCTCGAAGCTGAAATAGCAGCGCGCCATGCCGGCATTATGCAGTGCCTTGTTGGCTTCAAGTGCCTTCTCGGAGACGCCGAGGAAGCCGAGCCCCGCAGGCAGCATGAAGCCTTTCTGCGAGCCCGAGACGGCCAGATCGACGCCCCACTTGTCCATTTCGAAGGGGATCGAGGCGATGGAGCTGACCCCATCGACGAAAAGCATGGCCGGGTGGCCCAGATCATCGAGTACGTTTCGTACACCTTCGATGTCGGATGTGACACCCGTGGCGGTCTCGTTCTGGGTTGCGAAGACAGCCTTGATGGCATGGGCCTTGTCAGCCTCCAGCGCGGCGCGATAGCCATCGAGCGGCACACCTTTGCCCCACTCGACCTCGCAAAGCTCCACATCGAGGCCCAGACGCTCCGCCATATCGACCCAGAGGAGCGAGAACTGCCCGAAGCGTGACATCAGCACCTTGTCGCCGGTATTGAGCGTGTTCTGGATGGCACTTTCCCAGGCACCGGTGCCGGAGGAGGGGAAGATGAAGACACGGCCGCTTTCGGTGCGATAGGCCTTCTTCATATCCGCCAGCAGGCCGTGCACAAGCTCCGGAAAGTCCGGCGCGCGCATGTCTTCCATCGGCACGTTCATAGCCTGACGGACCGGTTCGGGCACATTTGTCGGTCCGGGAATGAATAGGTGCTTGTAGCCGTTCATTGGGGGTGTCCTCCGCATTATGATCTCTCGCGAAACTAGGGATTGACGCCCTGTGCGGTAATGCCCGGACGAATGGCTCTGAGAACCCGTGGTGCGCGCCGGCGACCGAACGGGTAGCGCCTGACCACCCTTTTGGGTGAGCCGACTTCATGACAATGGAGCGGTATGCGAAGGTATGCTGTTTTTTGCCCTGTTTTCATCGGTTTTCGCTTCTTTCATGTCGCAAGAGAAGGGATAGAAGCGGCAGGAAAATCGTGTAAGCTGGCCAGATGGAGCAGGGTAGAAAAGTCGTTGCGATGAAAGACGTAAGGTCGGACGATCTGCCGACGGTGATGGTCGCCGATCGGCAGGGGATCGTTTGTCAGGGTATCGGATCGCTTGTGGCGCAGATCCCCGAAGTGCGGCTGGGCGAATTCGCGACCGACAAGGCCACGCTCAAATCTCTCCTGGCCAATGCTGATGGCAAGACGATCCTCATTCTGGGCGTTCGCCTGAGCGACGGGGATCTCAACAATGTGCTGGAGATGGTGCGCAAGGATCATCCGGAGGTGATGGTCGTGGTTGTGGCCGAGGATACGGAATTCGCCTTCATCCGCACCGCGATAAAGACAGGGGCCAATTCGGTCTGCATGATGAGCCAGATCCTGACCAGCCTGCCGAAGATCCTCGGCAAGCTGGTGGAGGGGCATTCGATCGTGCCCACAGAGATTCTGCGCCGGCTTACATCGGAGAATGCCGACATGCTCTCGCGGCGCGAGCATGAGATCCTTGCCTTGCTGGTGGACGGGTTGACCAATTTCCAGATCTCCGCCCGGTTGGGGCTGAGCGAGAATACGGTGAAATACTATCTCAAGGCGATCTATCAGAAACTCGACGTGAATTCGCGCGGCGGGGCCATCGCGAAATACGTGGCCGGGAATTACTGATAAGTCAGTGAAAATCGCGCGACTTGGGGATCACCCGGACATCGCGCGGATGGCGGTGTGTGCCCGAGCGCCCCGCGGGGATGGGTTTGCGCACCTCGTCGGCCCGCGCCAGTGGCACCTCCATCTGCCCCTCCGCCGCCCCTTCCGAGAGCCGTTCCAGCGCGTCGCTGCGGTCGCTCAGGTGATGCGCCACCACATGGATCACATCGCCCTCGCGCTGCACCGTGCCCCGCACCGACAAGAGCCGCGCCTGCATCACCGCCTTGCGAAAGGCCAGCATCACCTTTGACCAGATCACCAGGTTGGCGACCCCGGTTTCGTCCTCGAGCGTGATGAAGCACACGCCCTTGGCCGTGCCCGGGCGCTGGCGCACCAGCACCAGCCCCGCCAGCATGACCGACCGCCCGTTACCAAGGCGCGGCAGATCCCCCATGGCCGTATAGCCCTGCCGGGCCATGCTGCGGCGCAGAAAGGACAGGGGATGCGCCTTGAGCGACAGGCGCAGCGTCTGGTAATCGGCCACCACCTGCTCGCAGCGCGCCATCTCGGGCAGCAGAACCGGCGCCTCCTCGCCTTCATCCGCCGCCTCGCGGAAGAGCGGCAGATCGGGTGCATCGCGCAGGGCGCGCGAGTCCCACAGGGCCTGCCGGCGATCGAGCCCCATGGAGCGGAAGGCATCTGCCGCGGCCAGCTTGCGCATGGTGCCCGCATCGACACGCGCGCGGTCCTTGAGCGCCTTGAGGCTTCCATACGGCGCCGAACGTTCCGCGATGAGGCGTGCGGCCACCGGGGCGGGCATCCCGTCCACCTGCCGCAGCCCGAGGCGCACGGCAAAGCGGGACGTGCCCACAGGCTCGAGCGTGTTGTCCCAGGCGCTGAAATTCACATCCGGCGCGCGCACCTCAACCCCGTGCTCGCGCGCATCCCGCACGATCTGTGCGGGCGCGTAAAAGCCCATGGGCTGCGCGTTGAGCAGGGCCGCGCAGAACACATCCGGATAATGGCACTTGATCCAGCTCGAGACATAGACCAGCAGCGCAAAGCTCGCCGCGTGACTTTCGGGAAAGCCGTAATCGCCGAATCCCTTGATCTGATCGAAACAGCGCGCGGCGAAATCGGGCGCGTAGCCACGGGCGATCATCCGGCTGACCATCTTCTCCTCCAGTTTCTCGATCGTCCCGCGGGAGCGGAAGGTGGCCATGGCCTTGCGCAGTTCATTGGCCTCCTGCGGCGAGAATTCGGCGGCGACCATGGCGATCTTCATCGCCTGTTCCTGAAAGATCGGCACGCCATTGGTGCGTTTGAGGATGTGGCGCAACTCATCGGGGTCATGGCCCGGGCCGGGAGAGGGGTAGGTGACCTGTTCATCTCCGCCGCGCCGGCGCAGATAGGGGTGCACCATATCCCCCTGGATGGGGCCGGGGCGCACGATGGCCACCTGGATCACCAGATCATAGAAGGTGCGTGGCTTGAGCCTTGGCAGCATGTTCATCTGCGCGCGGCTCTCGACCTGAAAGGTGCCGAGGCTGTCGCCCCGGCAGAGCATGTCATAGACGGCGCTGTCCTCGGTGGGCACGCGGGCGAGGTCGAGTCTGCGGCCATGATGCGCTTCGATCATCTGGAAGGCCTTGCGGATGCAACTGAGCATGCCCAGCGCCAGCACATCCACCTTGAGGATGCGCAGCGCGTCGATATCGTCCTTGTCCCATTCGATGAAGCTGCGCTCGGGCATCGCGCCATTGCCGATGGGCACGGTCCGGGTGAGGGGCGTTTCGGTCAGGATGAAGCCCCCCACATGCTGGCTCAGGTGCCGCGGCATGCCGATCAGCTGATCAGCGAGCTTGATGGTGCGCGCGACATGCGGATCGCGCAGATCGAGCCCCGTATCGGCTGCCTCCCGCGCGCCCAGTTCGCGCCCCCAACTGCCCCAGATCGTCCTTGCCAGCGCCGAGGTGACATCCTCCGACAGGCCCATGGCCTTGCCCACCTCGCGCACCGCCATGCGCGGGCGGTAATGGATCACCGTGGCGCAAAGGGCGGCACGGTCGCGCCCGTATTTCGCATAGATGTGCTGGATCACCTCTTCGCGGCGCTCATGCTCGAAATCCACGTCGATATCGGGCGGCTCCTTGCGCTCTTCGGAGATGAAGCGTTCGAACAGCAGGTCGTTCTGGCTGGGGTCAACGGCGGTGATGCCCAGCACATAGCACACCGCCGAATTGGCGGCCGAGCCGCGCCCCTGGCACAGGATCGGCGGATCGACCTCTTCGCGCGCGAAGCGGATGATGTCATGGATCGTCAGGAAATAGCGCGCGATGTCGAGCTTTTCGATCAGCGCCAGTTCACGCTCGAGCGTGGCCTGCACTTTGGGCGGAATGCCTTTGGGGTAATATCGCGCTGCGCCCTGCCATGTAAGCTCGGTCAGATAGTCCTGCGGGCTGCGCCCTTCGGGCGTGGTTTCGCGGGGGTATTCATAGGCAAGCTGCCGCAGATCGAAATGGCAGGCATCGGCCACCTCGCGGGTGGCGCGGATTGCGTGCGGCCATTCGGCAAAGAGGCGCAGCATCTCGGCGGGTGATTTCAGGTGTCGCTCGGCATTGGCATGCAGCAAAAAACCCGCCCGGGCGATGGTGGTCTTGTGGCGGATGCAGGTCATCACATCCTGCAGGGGGCGGCGATCGGGGGCGTGGTAATGCACATCATTGGTGGCCAGAATGCCCAGCCCGTGCTGCCGCGCCAGCCGGTCCAGCGCGTTGATGCGCGCGCGATCATCGCCGCGATAGAGATAGCTCACCGCGATATGGCGCAGGCCGGGCAGGCAGCGCAGAAGGCGGGGCAGGCGGGCGGCGAAGGGGGCGATCCCGGCCTCCGGCAGGGCGATGAGCTGCAAACCTTCCGCATGGGTGGCGAGATCATCCAGGGTCAGCTCGCACTGGCCCTTCTGCTGCCAGCCGCCCTGCCGGTCCTGCATCTTGCCCTTCGAGAGCAGCGTGCACAGCCGGCCATAGGCGGCGCGGTCACGCGGGTAGGCCAGAAAACGCTCGCCGCTCACCAGATGCAGCCGGCAGCCGATCACCGGGCGCATCCGCGCCTTCAGCGCCTCGCTGTGCAGCCGCACCACGCCGGCCATGGTGTTGAGATCCGCCACGCCGAGGGCGTCATACCCATGCGTCCAGGCGGCAAGTGCCAGATCCACCGCATCCGACGCCCCGTGCAGGAAGGAGAAACAGGTGGTCACGCCAAGCTCCACGAAGGGCGCGGGCGGGTTGGGGGTGAGGCCTTCCTCCGTCAGCGTGCGGCGCGGGTGTTGATGATCGTTCTGGGGCATCAGCGTGAAAGACCGGTCAGATTAAGGTGCTTGGATGGCGATGAATCCCACTTTCCAGAGTCAATCTCGATCAACCTGCGGCAACCTGTACCAAACCGCGTATCGCCGGGCCGTGGGGGCGGGTCATGCCGGAGGCATGCTTTCAGCATGACCGATGTGCGGCGGCCTTTGTCCTTTGCTCCGCGCAAGGAAGACAAGCCGATCGAAGCTGATTGACAACCAGTCTAACAGGTTGCTGAAAAAGGGAACCGACTCGAACTTTGCAGGGAAACCGTTCCTCTCCCATGGCCGGGTCGATGCGCAGAGGGGCGCGCCCGACCCTGGGTGGGCGCTTCCCCACGCTGCGGCGGCAGTGCTTTATGGTCGCCAGATATTTCCGAACATTGAGCTTCTTGCAACGTCGCAATGCGCCCTCCCGGGGGGAGGGTCGGGCGCGGCCCGGGCTGGTCGCCCGGGCGAGACGGTGGGGCAAGCGTGGCGCGGAACAGTTTTCTGACTCAAAATGGTTGGAAGTGTGAGTGAGGCACTTTTTCAGCAGCCTGCCAGGGGCGGGCGGGGGCATGCCCGGATCGCGCGCGCCCCGGGGGACGATAAATTCCGCTTGGTGCACCATATTCTAGGCAAACATCCCGTGAACGAACCAGCGGGGCGCGCCGCCGCGCCCGTCATCATGCAGCCCTTCGCGGTAGAGCCAGAGCCGCCGGCCGCCCTGGTCCTCCACCTTGAAATAATCGCGCAGGCGCGTGCCGGGGCGATCCCGCCACCATTCGGGCGCTATCCGCTCGGGTCCCGCATAGCGCGTGACGCGCAGGCTCTGGCGCCGCCAGATGAACTGCACCGGCGGCCCTTCGGGCACGGCATAGAGCACGCGCACCTCCTCGGGGGGGCGCAAGAGGCGCAAGGGGCGTTCGCGCGGGGGAGCGGCCTCGGAGATTTCCGTGGCCTCGGGCGGGCTGGCAAGGGCGGCAAGGGCGGTTTGCGCGCGTTCGGGCACATGGCTTTGGCGCAGGGCAGGGCGGGTGACGGCGCGCGCGCCCAGCCGCGCGCTCAGCCGGTCGATCAGCCGGGGCAGCTGCAGATCCGCCTCCGCTGCGCCATCCAGCCGTGTCTGGGTCAACTCGAGCGGTTCCGTCCGGCCCGCCTCCAGCGTGATCAGATCGAAGCCGTAACCGGGATTGATCCGCTCCAGCCGCCCCTCGAAAAGTCGGCACAGATGCGCCGCCTCGCGGGTGGGGGCGGCGGTGGCGGCCTCCACATGGCTGACCTCGCCATCGGTGTGGTAGACGCAGAGTCGCAGATGGCGGCAGCCAAGGCCCGCCTGCGCCAGTTGTGTGCAGATATCCGCGCAAAGCCCCTCCAGATGCGCCGACGGGTCCATGATGGGCTCGGCCAGCCGCGCCACGGCGCGGATGCGGGGGGGCGGTGCGGGGCTCGCCACGGGTTCGGCCAGAGCCCCGGTGGCCTGATCGAGCCGCAAGAGCGGATTGGCCGGCAGGGCCGCGCGGGCAAACCGCCGGGTCAGCGAAAGGCGCGGCACCTGCAGCAGCGCGCCGATGGTCCTGAGCCCCAGCCGGTGCAGCAGGAGCCGCGTCTCCCGATCGAGCCGCAGCGCCGCCACGGGCAGCGGGGCCAGCATGTCGGCAATCTCTTCCGCGCCGCAGCGCGCCCGCACCGGCCCGTAGCGCGCCAGTGCCCAGGCCGCCCCCCATGTGGGTGCCACGGCCAGTTGCGCGCTCAGCCCCAGAAGAGACAGCCGGCTCTCCATCTCTTCGAGCATCTCCGCCTCACCGCCCATGAGGTGATCGGCCCCGGTGGTATCGAGAATGAGGCCCGCCGCGCCATCCACCGCCGTCCAGGGGCACCAGCGCCGCGCCCAGAGCATGAGGTGCTCCAGCGCCTGCCTGTCGCCGGTGATATCGGCATATTCCACCCGCAGGGCAGGGCAGGTGGCCCTTGCATCCACCACCCGCGCGCCCTCATGGGCCCCGGCCAGCCGTGCGGCGCGGTTGGCGGCGTGGATCACCGGGCCATGCGGCCCCTCGCTGGCCAGCACGACGGGCAGGTCATCGGGCGGCGCGGTGCTCTCGCGGGCTTTCTGCCTCAGCCAGCGCTCCATCGGAAATTGCGGGAGCGAAATCGACACGATCCGCCGCCCGGTCATGGGTGGCGGTCCATGTGCCGGGTGGCGCGTTCCGCGAGCGGAACAGCGTGAGTTGCCAGCGCGGGTCGCCGGGGGCTTTCGGGTCGTGCGGATGGGCGGCGGCGGGCAGGGAGGCCACGCGCCAGCGATTGTGCGCGGCGCTCAGATCGGGAGAGGCGGCGCGCCGCAGCAGCCAGCAGGGCACCCCATGGCGCGCGGCGCGCAGGGCAAGACGCTTGCTCGCGGTGAAATCGAGCCGCGCCGGATTGCCCCAGATCTCGCCGATCACCGCCGCGAGGGCCCGGCAGGCCAACCCTTCTTCCATCGCCCAGAGCACGTCTGCCGCCCGGCTGGCTTTCACTTCCATGAGCGCCATGCCATTCAGACCGGCCAGATAGGGCTGGCCTGCCTCCTTGCGCGACAGCCGGTCCTGTATCCAGAGCACCGGCGTGTCCTGTTGGGCCAGCGTGGAGAGGACAAAGCCCATTGCCGCCGCATCCGCCGCTGTCTGTGCAAAAACCTCCGATAGCCCGGGGCAGGGGGCTGGCACCGGCAAAACGGCAGCGCGTTCCGGCAGGGTTGCTCTTGTGGGTTTCAAGGGTGTCCACGGGGCAGGCGATTCCATTTTGTTCATGATTTGTTCTATATCGATCCGCCTTTGTTTTGCAAGTCGTCCGGCAAGTTTTGGCAGGCTCTGCGCGATCTGTCGCAGCTTCGGGATGAAGGTCCGGCACCGCGCCTTGCTGCTTGTCCCCAGCATGCGATCTCAAATCAGGTTTTCAGCCATCCAGATTCCTCACGGCACCGGTTTTTTCGGGCTTTTCGATCCATTTGGTGAGAATCATGTTGAGCGTATCGCGATTGCGCGTCTCCACGGCCTGGCGCAGGCTTTGCAGGACATTGGCCATCTCGATTTCCGAGAGATGGCTTTCCTGGGCGCGCAGGATCTTGGGGTGAGGCGTGGTCAGCATGTCCGAGCCGATCAGAAGCTCCTCATGCAGCTTTTCGCCCGGGCGCAGACCGGTGATCCGGATTTCGATATCGCCATCGGGATTGTCCTTGTCGCGCACCGTCTTGTTGGCGCCTTCGATCATCTGGCGCGCGATGGTTCTGACGGGCACGGGTTCTCCCATGTCGAGGGCGAATACATCTCCCCCCCGCGCGAAGGTGCCGGCCAGCAAGACAAGGCGCACCGCCTCGGGGATGGTCATGAAATAGCGCGTCACATCCATATGGGTGAGGGTGACGGGGCCGCCACGGGCGATCTGCTCCTGAAAGAGCGGCAGCACGGAGCCCGAAGACCCCAGCACATTGCCGAAGCGGACCATGGAAAACCGGGTCTGGTCGGCGCGGGTGGCCAGATCCTGCACGCACATCTCGGCCAGCCGTTTCGACGCTCCCATCGCCGATGAAGGGCGCACGGCCTTGTCGGTGGAGACAAGGATGAACCGTTCCACGGCAGCCTCCCGCGCGGCATCGGCCACTGTCCTGGTGCCCAGGACGTTGTTGCGCATGCCCTCGAGCGCATTGGCTTCGACCAGCGGTACATGTTTGTAGGCCGCGGCGTGAAACACGACATCGACGGCGTGATCCTCCATCACCTCCCTGATCAGGGCCTTGTCACAAACCGACCCCAATACCGTCTCGATATCCATCTTCGGAGAAAGCGCGCGCAATTCCCTGTCGATATTGAAAAGCGCATGTTCCCCATGATCCAGCAACACCACCCGACGGGGCCTGTTGACCAGCAACTGGCGGCAGAGTTCGGAGCCGATGGAGCCGCCCGCCCCGGTGACGAGCACCGAGCGCCCCTCATAGGTGGTGGAACTGCCCGGAAGCTCGGCATCCAGCGGCTTGCGACCGAGCAATTCGGATGGATCGATGCGCCTTGTATCCAGAAGCGTCCTGCCCGAATCCGCGATCATATCCGCAAAGGACGGCATCGCGTGCACTTCGACAGGCAATGCGGCAAGCCGCTTGATGATGCTGGCGCGGATCGTGCCGCTGGCTGATGGCATGGCGAGCACAACACGTTTCACATCATGGCGCTCGATCAGATCAGACAGCCTCGAGGGTTTGAACACGCGAAGCCCCGCGACGAAGACATTCTGCATGCGCGGGTCATCGTCGACAAAGGCCACGGGCTGGACCGTATCATCGGTGGCGAGCGCCACCGCCAACTGCTGGCCGGTCTGACCGGCGCCATAGATCACGATGCGCATCCGCGAGCGGCCGCGGGTATAGATCTGCATCAGAAACTGTTTCAAAAGCAGTCGGCTGGAGACCGAAAGGATGAGAAACAGCATACCTGTCACAACGTAGACATAGGCAGGCGTGACCATTCCCGGCACGAAAAGTGAGCCGATGAGCCCCGCCGCCACGATCACCATGGCCACGAAAGCACTGTCGATGACCCTTTGCATCTCATAGGCGTTCAGCTTGATCTGGTGCAGGCCCAGAATGGCCGTCAGCATGAGGCCGACGCCCATCATCAGGGTCAGATCAATGAGCAGATGTGCAGGCAGGCTGAGTGTCGTGGAACTGCCCAGTAGCAATGTCACAACCAGAATATGCGCCACCCCGATAAGCAGCACATCCAGTGCGAGCAATATGGCGCGCTTCTGCTTTGCGCTGAGCCTTATGACAATGTCATAGAGCATCAAGATCACCCCCCTGTATGTGTGGAGCGTCGACCGTCGGAATGGTCAAGGTTTCATGAAGTTATCGGAATCTCCATCGCATATCGAATTCCATAAATTATGGACAGTGGGTACTACAAGTGCAGCCGCAAGATAGTGCCCTTTTTCCGGCATTCTCCGAACAGCTTTGTTCCCCTTCAT
>SLDH01000040.1 GCA_007125415.1 Roseovarius sp. | reverse complement strand
TGGGCAGCCATACCTACAACCCCGTGCATGGTGCGACCTGCAACCCTTATGATCCGTCGCGCAGCTGTGGCGGCTCATCGGGGGGCGCGGCGGTGGCGCTGGCCACCGGCATGCTCGGCATCGCCGATGGCTCTGACATGATGGGCAGCCTGCGCAACCCGGCCGGCTGGTGCAACATCTACGGGATGCGCCCAAGCTGGGGCCGCGTGCCCGACGCGCCCGAGGGCGATATCTTTCTGCACCGCCTCTCCACCAACGGGCCGATGGCCCGCAGCCCCGGCGATCTCGCGCTTTTGCTCGATGTCATGGCGGGGCCCGATCCGCGCCAGCCCGGCCTCTTGCCCCCGGCCCGCATGGGCGCGCTCGGCGGCGAGATGCGGGCCGAGCGGATCGGCTGGCTGGGGGATTGGGGCGGGGCGCTGCCTTATGAGGCGGGGATCCTGCCGCTTTGCGAGGCGGCGCTGGAGGTGTTTCGCGGCCTTGGCTGCCGTGTCGAGCCGGTCGCGCCGCCCATTTCGCGCGCCGCGCTCTGGGAAAGCTGGACCACCCTGCGCAGCTTCAGCGTGGCCGCAGGGCTTGCGCCTCTGGTGGAGAACGACGCCGCGCGCGCGCAGCTCAAACCCGAGGCGCTCTGGGAGATCGAACGGGGCATGGCGCTTTCGGCGATGGACATACAGCGCGCCAGCGAGATCCGGTCGGACTGGTTCGCGCGCGCCGCAACACTGCTCGAGCGCTATGACGCGCTCGCCCTGCCCACCGCGCAGGTCTGGCCCTTCGCCGTCGGGCAGACATGGCCGCGCCGCATCAACGACGTGGCCATGGACAGCTATCACCGCTGGATGGAATGCGTGATCCCGGCCAGCCTGATCGGCCTGCCGGTCGTGGCGGTCCCGGCGGGCTTCGGTGCTGCAGGGCTGCCCATGGGGATGCAACTCATCGGCGCCTATGGCGATGACCGGGGCATGCTCGAACTCGCGGAAGGCTATCACCGGGCCACGGGCTGGCCTGACGCGTGCCCGCCGATCATTTGATGGGCGGAAAATAGATATTTTCTCAGCGGCCTTTGGCCATTAGGATGGCCCCGCGGGAGGATTGCAGATGAGTGAGCCGACAGAGCGCGAATTCGGTGTCCCACCTCTGGGGCAGGTGAGCACATCCATGTTGCGTGAGGCCTTGCGTCGCGCCGTGCAGGACATGCGGCGCGCCCCGCTCTATGCCCTTTTCTTTGCCGGGGTCTATGTGGCCGTCGGCTGGCTGATGCTCTGGATCAGCCTCGCGACCGGACAGATCTACTGGATGATTTTCGCCGTTGTGAGCTTCCCGCTCATCGGCCCTTTCGCGGCGGTCGGGCTTTACGAGGTGAGCCAGCGTCTGCAAGAGGACCAGCCGCTTGACCGGGGGCAGATCTTCGGGGTGATCCTCAAGCAGGGCAGCGGGCAACTTCCATCGCTGTGCCTTGTCGTGCTGATGATTTTCCTGTTCTGGCTCTTCATGGTGCATAACGTCTTTGCGCTCTTCATGGGTTACACGGCCATGACCAACATCACGACCTCCTATGACGTTTTCCTCACCGGGCAGGGGCTGACCATGCTGGCGGCGGGCAGTCTGGTCGGTGCGGGTTTCGCGCTGGTGCTCTATTCGATCACGGTGGTCGCCCTGCCGATGCTTCTGGATCGGGAGGTGGATTTCGTGAGCGCCATGATCGCGAGTGTCTCGCTGGTCATCAACAACCCGGTGCCGATGCTGCTCTGGGCGCTTTTCATCGCGGTTCTCACTTTCGTGGCGATGCTGCCGGCCTTTCTGGGCCTCTTTCTGGTGCTGCCGCTTCTGGGCCATGCCACCTGGCATCTCTATGCTCTCGTGAAGGCCGAAGGCGCGCGCGAGGAGGGGCTGGCCACGGCCTGAGCCCGCGCCCGCGGCCGCCGCGCCCGGCAGGCGTGCGTCAGACGAGCGTGCCGTCGGCACTCAGCCGCGCCCTGCCGCCCAGATAGGGATGCAGCACCTCGGGCAGCGTAACCGAGCCATCGGCCTCCTGCCCGTTCTCCAGCACCGCAATGAGGCACCGCCCCACGGCCAGGCCCGAGCCGTTCAGCGTGTGCAGAAATTCGGGCTTGCCGCCACCCGAGGGCCTGAACCGCGCATTCATCCGCCGCGCCTGAAAATCCCCGCAGACCGAGCAGGAGCTGATCTCGCGATACATGTTCTGCCCCGGCAGCCACACCTCGATGTCATGGGTGCGCCGCGCGCCGAAACCCATGTCGCCCGTGCACAGCACCACCGTCCGATAGGGCAGGCCCAGCCGCTCGAGGATGCCCTGCGCGCAGCCGGTCATCCGGTCAAGCTCGTCGCGGCTCTGGTCGGGATGGGTGATGCTGACCATCTCCACCTTCTCGAACTGGTGCTGGCGCAGCATCCCGGCGGTGTCGCGCCCCGCGCTGCCCGCCTCGGAGCGGAAGCATTGCGTATGCGCCACATAGCGGCGGGGCAGGGTGGCTTCCTCCACCGTCAGCCCGTGCACCAGATTGGTCAGCGTCACCTCCGCCGTGGGCACCAGCCACCAGCCATTGGTGGTGCGGTAGCTGTCCTCGCCGAATTTGGGCAACTGCCCGGTGCCCTGCATCATCTCGTCGCGCACCAGAACGGGGGTCCATGTCTCTTCCAGCCCGTTTTCGTCCACATGGGTGTCGATCATGAACTGCGCCAGCGCCCGGTGGATGCGCGCGATGGCCCCGCTCAGCACCACGAACCGGCTGCCCGAGAGCTTTGCCGCCGCCTCGAAATCCATGCCCGGTGCCACACCGGCAATCTCGTAATGCTCCTTCGGGGCGAAGCCCATCTCGCGCGGGCTGCCCCAGCGGCGGATTTCCACATTATCGGCCTCGTCCGCGCCCTCGGGCGTGTCGTCGAAGGGCAGGTTGGGGATGCCCAGAAGCAGATCGGCCAGTTGCGCATCGAGCGCCCTGGCCTCCTCCTGCATCGCGGCCACTTCCGCCTTCTTCGCGGTGACTTCCGCGCGCAGGCGCTCGAATTCGGCCTCGTCGCCCTTGGCCTTGGCCGCGCCCACCTGCTTGCTGGCGGCGTTCTGCGCGGCCTGGGCGGATTCGGCGGCATGGATGCGCGCGCGCCGCGCCTCGTCGAGCTTCAGGATCTCGGGCGAGAGCGCCCCGAGCCCGCGCCGGGCAAGTGCTGCGTCGAAGGTGGCGGGGTTGTCGCGAATGGCGCGGATATCATGCATGGGGTGGTCCTCGGCCCTGAGTCGTTTGCCGCGTTATGCACCAGATGCGCCCGCAGGTGTAGGGTGGCCGCGCAAAGCCCGCTTCGTGCGCCTCGCGCGGCGCTTTTTGGCTCTGCCTCTTTGCACCTGCGCGCCCAGTGCGGAATCAAGGCCGCAGGCCGCCGCACAT
>SLDH01000279.1 GCA_007125415.1 Roseovarius sp. | reverse complement strand
GAGAATGTGCTGCCGCTCGCGGTGCTCAATGATCTGGTGCGCAGCTATACCAATCACGCGCAGAGCATGGTGCCCGATTTTCTTTCGGCCAGTTTCGAGATGCTGCAAAAGAGCCAATCCCAGATGATGGAGAACATGGCCAAGGCATCCCCCTTGGGTGCCATGCCGGGAATGGAAGCGATCCGTGCCCAGCAGGAGGCCTTCATGAAGGCGATGACCGGCGGGCTGGGTGGTGCTTCGGGCCCTGAGACGGATGAGCATGCCAAGGGCGAGAAGCCCGATGAGGGCCTTGACGACATCAAGAAACAGCTTGCCGAGTTGCAGGAAAAACTGTCCAGGCTGGGCAAGTAAACGGCGATGGTCGAAAGCCCCGGCCGGATCACGCTCTGGGGGATCGAGGTGTTCATGGCCGCCGCCGACGAACGCTCCATCTCCGCCGCCGCCAAGCGGCTCGGGGCCAGCCCTTCGGCGATCAGCCAGCAATTGACCAACCTGGAAAGCGCCGTCGGCGCAACCCTTCTGCAGCGCAACGCGCGACCCATCCGCCTGACGCCCGCCGGTGAGATCATGCATCGTCGCGCGCAGACGATCCTGAACGAGGCCGCGCAGGCCCGGGCGGAACTCGCCATGGCCGATCTGAGCCAGTTGACACGCTTCCGCCTCGGCATGATCGAAGATCTGGAGGCCGATGTCACGCCCGCCCTGCTGACGCATATGGCCAGTGAGTTGAAAACCTGTCAGTTCCTCCTCGAGACGGGCGCGAGCCACCATCTCTATGATCAGCTTGACGCGCGTGCGCTCGATGTGATCGTCGCGGCGGAGCTTGGCGCGGAAAGCGCCTGGGCCGAAGTGCATCCGCTGATGCGGGAAGGCTTTGTGGTGGTCGCACCCAAGGATGTCATCCGGCGCGATCGAGACATTCCCCGACAGCTCAAGCGGATACCCATGGTGCAATACACCCAGCGCCACTATATGGGGCGCCTCGTGAACGCGCATCTGGCGCGTCAGAACATCACCCTGACCCACCGCTTCGAGATCGACAGCTACCATGCCATTCTGGCACTTGTCAGCCAGGGCACCGGCTGGACCATCCTGCCGCCGCTTGCCCTGATGCGGGCGCGCCGCTTCGCAGATCGGATCGATGTGATCGATCTGCCCTTCGAGTCATTGTCGCGCACCATCTCGCTGACCGCGCGGCGCGACATGCTTCAGGACATGCCCCGGCGCGTGGCCGAAACGCTCAAGCCGATCCTCCAAAGCCATATCGTGAAACCGGCGCTGGTCGCCTATCCGTTTCTGAAGGGCAGCCTGACGATCCTGTGACACCGGATCGAACGGGGCGGACCTCATTGGGCGCAACATGCCCCAACACGATCATACCGCAACACGCTCGGGCCCCGATTCGCGGGACGCGGAGGTCTGTCCATGATCGCCAGATCAGACCTTTTCTCCCAGTCACAATGCGCTAAAGTCGGCTCGCTAACGCAGATGCATTGGAGCAGACATGCCACAGATCGCTGACCAAGCCCCGGATTTCACCCTCCCGCGCGATGGTGGTGGCGAGGTGACCCTTTCCGCCCTGCGCCCCGGCGCCGTGGTTCTTTTCTTCTATCCGAGGGATGACACGTCGGGTTGCACGAAAGAGGCCATTGCCTTCACGGGCCTTGCGGGAGAATTCGAGGCTTTGGGTGTTGCGGTGCTTGGCATATCGAAAGACAGCATCGCCAAACATGACAAGTTCCGCGACAAGCATGATCTGGGCGTCGCGTTGCTCTCGGATGAAGCCAGCGACGTGTGCGAGCAATACGGCGTCTGGAAGGAAAAGAGCATGTATGGCAAGAAGTTCTTCGGGATCGAGCGGAGCACGTTCCTCATCGACGGGGAGGGCAAGATTGCGCGCATCTGGCCCAGGGTGAAGGTGCCCGGCCATGCCGAAGAGGTGCTCGAGGCGGCCCGCGCCCTGTGAGCGGGCCATCGCTCAGGCAGATGGCGGTGGAGGTACTGAGCACCGCCGACGGACGCGCCAAGACCGCCTTGTCCCGCAGCCATGCCGCTCGCTGGCAGATGCTTCGCGAACAGGGCGAATGTCCGCCCATAATGACGGCGCAGGACGCGGCGCCGCCCGCCCGCCCTGCCCGGCCTGCGCGACCCGAGCTCCTGGAACCGCGGGATGTGCCGCGCCGCCGCCCCGGCAGTCCGCAGGGGCGGATCGCGCTCTTGCATGCTGTCGCGCATATAGAGCTGAACGCAGTGGACCTGCACTGGGACATCATCGCGCGCTTTGCCGAAACGCCCCTGCCCATGGGCTTCTTCGATGACTGGGTGAAGGCAGCAGATGAGGAGTCGAAACATTTCAACATGATATGCGACTGTCTCGAGGTTCAGGGCAGCCATTACGGCGCTTTGCCTGCCCATGCGGGCATGTGGCGCGCGGCCGAAGATACCGCACAGGATCTCATGGGCCGTCTCGCCGTTGTTCCCATGGTGCTCGAGGCGCGGGGCCTCGATGTGACGCCCGGCATGATCGAGATTTTTCGCAAGGCGGAGGACGCCGGCGCCGTTGCGGCGCTCGAAGTGATCTATGCCGAGGAGGTCAGCCATGTCGCCTATGGCTCCAAATGGTTCCACTTCCTCTGCGGCAGGCACGATCTGGACCCCAAAGAGGTGTTTCATGACCTCGTGCGACGCTATTTTCACGCATCTCTCAAGCCGCCCTTCAATGAAGAAAAACGCGCCGAGGCCGGTATCCCGCCCGACTTCTACTGGCCCCTGAGCGGGGCCGTCGGAAGATAGCGGGCGAGGCGCCGGGACGCTCCCCGAGAGCAAGATGTTGGAATCGGCGGATTTTTGCCAGAATTCCGCGGATTCGATCAACTTCCGCCGGCAGCAGATCAAAGACCTTGCCCCCTTGGCGGCCTCTGGCTAGGGACAAGAAGACCGATGCGAAAACAGGCGTCGGCGCATGGGGTCAGAGACAAGCTGGGGACGGGTTGAATTGCGCACACCACTGACTGTGAAATGGCATGCCATGCTGGAAAGGTACTTTCCCGAGCGTCGCCTCTTTCTCAAATCGGACACGGATACGCGGTTCATCCGTTTGCGGCCGGGTACGCAGGTCCTTGCATTCCTCGGCTCATCGGCAATCGTCGCCTGGGCGATCATCGCCACCGCAATCCTCATCATGGACAGCATCGGGGCGGGCAATTTCCGCGATCAGGCCATCCGCGATCAGCGAACCTATGAGACGCGGTTGAATGCCTTGTCGCAAGAGCGGGACAACCGCGCCCAGGAGGCGCTTGCCGCTCAGGAGCGCTTCAACTCCGCGCTGGAACAGATATCGATCATGCAGTCTGATCTGCTCGCCTCCGAGACCCGGCGCCGCGAGCTTGAGACCGGCGTGGACGTGATCCAGGCGACGTTGCGCAAGGCGATGAAGGAGCGTGACGCGGCGCGCAAGCAGGCCACCGAGCTTGCCCAGAGTCTCGCCAATGATGGCGCGGGGCAGCAGAATGGTGACGGGCTCGATGCCGATACGCTCGATTTCCTGACCGCCGCCCTGCAGGACACCGCGACCGAGCGCGACAGGATCACCACCGATGCGCAGGATGCCCTCCTTGCCGCCGATGAGATGGCGCAGGAAATCGCTCTCATGCGGGATCAGAACGAGCAGATTTTCCGTCAGCTCGAAGACGCCATGAGCATCTCCGTGGAGCCGCTGGAGAAGATGTTCAGAGCCGCTGGTCTGAATACGAACACGCTGCTTGACACGGTCCGCCGGGGCTATTCCGGTCAGGGTGGTCCGCTGACACCGTTGTCCTTTTCCACGCGGGGCAGTCTTCCGTCGCACGATACCGAGCGCGCCAACGAGCTTCTCAACCAGATGGACCGGCTGAACCTCTACCGGATCGCTGCCCAGAAAGCGCCCTTTGCGATTCCGATCAAGGATGCGTTCCGCTATACATCGGGTTTCGGGATGCGCTGGGGCCGGATGCATAACGGCACCGATTTCGCGGCACCGCACGGAACCCCCATCTACTCCACCGCCGACGGCGTCGTGACCTATGCGGGCTGGCAATCCGGCTATGGCCGCCTGATCCGCATCCAGCATCAGTTCGGCATCGAGACGCGCTATGCGCATCTGTCCAAAATTCGGGTGAACAAGGGCTAAAGGGTCTCGCGCGGGGAGCGGATTGGTGATATGGGGAACACCGGACGTACGACCGGCACCCATCTGCACTATGAGGTGCGTGTCGGTGGCAAACCCGTCAACCCCATGATCTACATCAAGGCAGCCAACGATGTTTTCTAAAAGCAAGATCAACGAACCGGCCCCAAAACCCGAAGAGGCGGCGAAGCCGGCGGCGCCTGCGTACAAATCCGACGGGTCCTCGGCCGCGTCAGAGTTCAAGGCCGCGGCCCCCAAGGCCAAGCCACCCGCCTCCGTGTTGTCATCCGACCTGCATGTGACCGGCAACATGAAGACAACCGGTGACATCCAGATCGAAGGGACGGTCGAGGGAGATATCCGCGCGCATCTTCTGACAGTGGGTGAAGGTGCCACCATCAAGGGCGAAGTGATCGCCGATGACGTGGTGATCAACGGCCGCATCGTGGGCCGCGTTCGCGGTCTCAAGGTGCGTCTCACATCCACGGCCCGGGTGGAAGGGGATATCATCCACAAGACCATCGCCATCGAAAGCGGTGCGCATTTCGAAGGCTCGGTGCAGCGTCAGGATGATCCGCTCAACGCCAAGTCGAACAGGCCCGATCCGGCGGGTGTCGGCCAATCGGCCCCTGCACAAGCTGCCGCGCCGAAGCCAGCGCAGCAGCAGCCGGCGCCCGCGCCGGCCAAGGATAACGGCTGATCCCTGTCTCACCACTCTGTCGAGTTGATCAGAACGCTTCGCCCTTCCTTCGGCGAAGCGTTCTTTGTTGAGGCATTGTCCGGCACCCGTGCTCTTGCTAGGCTTCGGTGAGTCCATGAGGAGCACCTGCAGATGTCAGAGCAAGAACAGCATTACGATGACGCATTTTCCGCCTTTCTCGAGGAGGTCTGGGGCGAAGGCTACATGTCGCCCGGCGGTGCGGAAGAGGTTTCGCGTGTCCTGGAAGGGCTTGACCTGACCGGGAAGACAACGCTTGACATCGGGTGCGGCACCGGAGCGATCACTCTGTCGCTGGTAAAGGATCATGGCGCGGCCAGATCTGTTGGCATCGATGTGGAAGCCGTGGTCTGCGAAAAGGCCCGCGCGCGCGCGGCCGGAGCCGGTGCCGCCGGGCAGGTGGAGATCGTCGAGGTTGTGCCCGGCCCCCTGCCCTTTGCCGATGAGAGCTTCGACCTGGTGTTTTCGAAGGACTCCATCATCCATATCGAAGACAAGGAGGCGCTCGCCCGCGACGTATATCGCGTTCTGAAACCGGGTGGCATCTTCGCCGCCTCCGACTGGCTCAGTTCGCATGATGATTCCCCGACGCCGGAAATGCAGCTTTACCTCGATCTTGAAGGCCTGGGCTTTACCATGGCCTCGGCACAGCGTTGGGAGAAGGCCCTCGACGCGGCAGGTTTTGCCGATGTGGCAACAAAGAACCGCAACCCGTGGTATCGCGAAGTGGCCAGGGAAGAGCTCGAAACGCTCAGCGGCGCGCGCCGCAAGGAGTTCGAGGAGAAGTGCGGCAAAGATCTGGTCGCGCAGAATGTCGCTGTCTGGGAGGCGATGGTTCACGTGCTGAACACCGGCGAGCTTTGCCCCCACCACCTGCGCGCCCGAAAACCTGCCTAGCAGGCTGTTGAAGATACCCTGCTGTTGCACAACGGGTTAGGTGACAAAGCCGAGACGGCTCGAAGCATCTTGTGCCAGATGAGGTTCGGCCCCGCCCGGGGCTGCACCCGCCTCGAGGCGCGCTCAATGCTCACCCGTCGGGATAAAGCGCGCCGAATTTCTCTTCGAGATAGCTCATCAGCGGCTCGGCGTCGGGTGTCGCGCCGCTGGCCCGCGCGATCATCTCGCGCGGCGGATAGAGCCCTCCATGCACCTGCACGGTTTCGCGCAGCCACTCCGTGGCAGGCCTCAAGTCACCCTCGGCCAAATGCGCATCAAGATCCGGCAGCGCCCTGCGCAATGCGGCATGCAAGCAGCCTGCATAGACATTACCCAGCGCATAGGTGGGGAAATAGCCGAAAAGCCCTACCGACCAATGTACGTCCTGCAGCACCCCGTCCGAGGGACGCGCGACCGTCACGCCGAAATCCGCTGCGAACCTGTCATTCCACGCCGCTTCCAGATCGCCCACCAGCAAATCGCCGCTGATCAGCGCGCGCTCGAGGTCAAACCGCAGCATGATATGCAAGTTGTATTGCACCTCATCCGCCTCGGTCCGGATGAAGCCGTTATGCAGGCGGTTGACCACCCGGTAGAAGGCCTCCGCACCCCCAAGCCCCATATCACCGAAACTGGCCTCCATCTGCCCATGGAGCCATCCACAGAAAGCCCGCGAGCGGCCCAGCTGATTCTCGTAAATCCGGCTCTGGCTCTCATGAACACCCATGGACACCCCCTGCCCCAGCGGTGTCATCCGATAGGCAGGATCGATGTTTTGCTCGTAACAGGCGTGCCCGACCTCATGAATGGTCGAGTAGAGGCAATTGAACGGATCATCCACTGCCGTGCGCGTCGTGATACGCACATCATCGCCAGACCCTGATGAGAAGGGATGCACCGCCTTGTCCAACCGGCCGCGCGCCAGATCATAGCCGAACCGCTGCGCGAGTTGCCCGGCCAGGTGCAACTGAGCCTGCTCGTCAAAGACGCCACTCAGCCCCGCGCGGGGCGGATGCGCGAGCGCCCGCTCCCTGAGCGCCACAAGCCGGGGGCGCATGGCCGTGAAGATCGCTTCGATCTCCCTCGCCGAGGTCTGTGGCTCATAATCCTCCAGCAGAGCATCATAGAGATCCCCCCCCTCCGCCAGCGCTGCGGCCTGCTCCCGCTTGAGGGCGAGCACTGTCTCAAGAACGGGGGCGAAAGCACTGAAATCATCGTCTTTTCGCGCCGCAGCCCAGATACCCTGTGCCGTGCTTGTCACCCGCGCGAGTTGCACCGCCAGCGCTACCGGCACACGGGTCGCCCGCGCATGGTCGCGCCGCATGTGCCGCAGTTGCGCTTGCCCCACCTCATCCTCGGCCTCGGCAGCCGCCAGCCAGTCCGCCAGCCGGGGGTCCGTGCGGCGGGCATGGATCACCGCCTGCATCGCCCCCATCTCCTCGGCACGTTGATCCTTGGCGCCCGGAGGCATCATCGTCTCCTGATCCCAGCCCAGGCGCCCGGCCACCTGTTCGAGCGCGCGGGTCTCGCGCTCGAAGGTCATCAAGGCGTCGAACGCACTCATGCCGCCCCCCGCACCGAGCCGACAATGGGATACCGGCTGAGAAACCGCGCCCGAAGGATGAGCACCCAAAGAACCACCGCCAGAAACTGATGCGAGATGGCCAGATACCACGGGACGAGATGGATGAGCGTGAGAATCCCCAGAAGCACCTGCGCCAGAAGCACCACGAAAACGAGATTGAAGGCAAACCGCGTCCCCGCATGGGGCGAGCGCCGACCCTGCACCCAGACGATGAGGCCGAAAACCAGCAGCAGATACCCTGTCACGCGGTGAAAGAACTGCACGAAACCGGGGTTTTCGAAAAGATTGTTCAGGCCGAGATCAGCCATCCAGAAATCAGGCGGGATGACGCTGCCAGCCATCAGTGGCCAATCGGTGAAATAGCGCCCGGCATGGATCCCTGCCACGAGCGCGCCCAACAGGATCTGCAGGAACGCAAGATGCAGCAAGCCGGTGGAGAGCCCGAAGAGCTTCGCCTCGCGACTGCGGCGCGCCTGGATCAGTTCCCGCTCCTCGCGGCCCAGAAGCATCGCATACCAGGCAATGAAGCCGAGGATCACGAAAGCCAGCCCCAGATGCACCGCGAGCCGCGAGCTTGCCACATTGACCATCGTGCCCGTGAGCCCGCTCGTGACCATCCACCAGCCGATCGCCCCCTGCAAGCCGCCCAGAGCGCCGAGAAGAAGCAGCCGTCCGGTCCACCCGACGGGGATCCTGCGGGCCAGCAGAAAACCCAGAAAACCGACCCCCCAGACCAGACCGATAACCCGCCCCAGCTGCCTGTGTCCCCATTCCCACCAGTAGATGAACTTGAACTCGGCCATGCTCATGCCCTTGTTCTGCAACTGGTATTCGGGAATGGTGCGATATTTCTCGAATTCCGCCTCCCACTCGGCCGCCGACATGGGCGGGATCGCCCCGGTGATCGGGCGCCATTCGGTGATGCTGAGCCCGCTATCTGTGAGCCGGGTGAGCCCCCCCACGACGATCATGATGACCACCAAGGCGAAAAGAAACATCAACCAAAGGCGGATGCCACGCCGCGCGCCCCGGCGCCCGGCATCGATCATGCCGCCACTGGGCGCCTCGCGTGGTGCCGTCTCCTGCGCCACATCCTCGAAAATATTGCGTTTGCTGCTCATTGCTCGGTCCCCGATTGCGCGGCAACGGTAGTGCGCGTGGCCTATTGCATCAACCGCGCTCCTTCCAGCGCACCATTTGCCGCATCATCCCGTGCAGCATCTTCACATCCGCGCCGGTCAGCGGCATGCGGCTCCACATGTTGCGCAGGTTGAGCTTCATGCTTTCGGCCTTGTGCGCCGGAAAGAAGAACCCGGCCTCCTCAAGCCGCTCCTCGTAATGCGCCGAGAGCGCCGCCACCTCGTTCTGCGCGGCAAGCGCGGGCCCGGACACTCCAGCGCCCTCCTGCCTTTGCGCCCCTGAGCCGGCCAGACCTGTGGCGCGCGCCCATTCATAGCCCAGAACAAGCACGGATTGCGCGAGGTTGAGCGAGGGAAAGGCCGGATTGACCGGCACATTGATGATCGCATTGGCGCATGCGATATCCGCGTTCTCCAGCCCGGCCCGCTCCGGCCCGAACAGCACCGCGACCCTCTCGCCCGCGCCGATTTTCTCCGCCACCAGCCGCATCGCTTCTTCCGGGCCGAGAACCGGCTTTGTCAGGTCCCGCTGGCGCGCCGTCGTGGCAAGGACATAGGTGCAATCGGCAATCGCACCGTCCAGATCGTCGCTCAGCCGCGCCTCGTCGAGCAAGCGCCCGGCGCCGCTGGCCATGGCCACGGCCGGTCCGCTCGGCCAGCCATCGCGCGGGGCCACCACACGCATCCGGTCCAACCCGAAGTTCCACATCGCACGCGCCGCCGCACCGATGTTTTCGCCCATCTGCGGGCGCACAAGGACAAAAGCTGGCTGGGCGAGGTCACGCGGCATCATCATCTCCCGATCGCATCCCGCCTCATACGCGAGGCCCGGCCTCCTGAAAAGACCCCTGCTTCTTCTCGGCAGAAATACCCAAACCAATCCAGCCTCTTGGCCTTCTCCGACCGGCTGGTCTATAGAGATCCGACACCGTGCAGGAGAGCGCCTCATGCCCCATCCCGAGCAGCCACAGATCTATCTGGTCACCCCACCCGACATCGACCTCGCGCAGTTTCCCGATCGTCTGGCAGCGGTGCTCGATGCCCATGAGATCGCCTGCCTGCGCCTTGCCCTTGCCGGCCATGATGAAGACCAGATCACACGCGCCGCCGATGCCTGCCGCGAGATCACCCATGCCCGCGATGTCGCTCTTGTCATCGAAAGCCACATGATGCTGGTGACGCGTCTGGGGCTCGACGGGGTGCACCTGCCCGACGGACCCCGCCATGTGCGCACGGCGCGCAAGAACCTCGGCGCGGATGCCATCATCGGCAGTTTCTGCGGCACCTCCCGCCATGACGGGATCACCGCAGGCGAGGCCGGTGCGGATTACATAAGCTTCGGCCCCGCCGGGCATAGTGATCTGGGCCACGGGCTGCAGGCCGAGCGGGAACTTTTCGAGTGGTGGTCGCAGATGATCGAGTTGCCCGTGGTGGCCGAGGGCGCGCTGGATGCCGCGCGCATCGAAGAACTGGCCCCGGTCACCGATTTCTTCGGGATCGGGCCCGAAATCTGGGGCCATGATGACCCTGCGGCAGCCCTCGACGCACTGCTCGTCGCCTTGCGCTGAGCGCGCGCCGGTCAGGCGCACGCCCGGCGCTCGGGCGGCATGCCGGACCGCACTGCTTGTTCAAGCTCTCTCGCCAGAGCCTTCCGATCCCTGAATTCCGCTACCTTTACAGGTGGATGATAGACGATCTTTACCTGACCATGGCGCGGGCTGGCAAGCACGTGCAGCAAATGCCCGCCAAAGCTCATATCGCCCCACCAGCCATAGAATTGCGGCACGCGCGCCGCTGGGGCGATGTAGATGAGACTGACCGGCTGGACATGTATGTCATCGCGCAGGGTTGGCGCGAAGAACGCTTCAAAAAGCGTTGTTCTGAATGGTAAAACACGCATGCCATCGGTTGAGGTGCCTTCCGGAAAGAACAGCAATCTGTGCCCGGCACGCAGCCGTTCTTCGAAAATCTCCACTTGCGCTCTGGCCTGTCGCGGGGCGCGGGCAATGAAGACCGTGCCGGTGATCCGCGCCAGAAGACCGATCCCGGGCCATCCGGCCACCTCTGACTTGGACACGAAATAGACCCGCTTGCGCGCGTTGAGGACAAAAATATCGAGCCAGGACGAGTGGTTTGCCACCAGCGCGCCGGCACCGCGCATTCGTTCACCTTCCGAGCGCAGCCTGAGGCCGATCACATGCAGACAGAGCCGGCAGACCATTACCGTGACAAAGGGAGTGACTGGCCGCTGCACACCGCAAAGCGGCTGTTCTACCAGCCTCACGAACGCGCTCAGGATCACACCGGTCAGAAGGATGGTGAGCAAGGCCAATGTCCGTGGCACAATGAGTATCCACTGCCATGGGGCGATCGGTTCCGGCTCCGGCATCTGCTGGGAATACCAGGTGAAGCTCACCGATTAAGCTCTTTCATGTAAAGGGATTTTTGCGCCTCGCACATTCTGCGCGTATCCATCAGGAGGCAGACATCCGTTGTCTGGAACTGATGATCGACATAGGCTCCATCGCCCACGAAGCCGCCCAGTTTGAGATAGGCCTTGATCAGGGCCGGCACCTGGACCATCGCGGCGCGTCGGTCGAGCTTCGATATCGGAACGAGGTCCATCCGCTGCGATGGTGACCGTGCGGTAACTCTCAATTCCGGTGGTGCCAGATGCCGGTGCCACAGCAGTGACAAGGGGGCCGCCAGCCTTTGCGTGTCGGTCCCGTGAAACGATGCCACACCGAAGAGAATCTCGATGTCATGCGCCCTGACATAATCCTCAAGACCGTTCCAGAGATGATACATCGCCATGCCGCCGCGAAAGGCAGGATCGACACAGGAGCGCCCCAACTCCAGCAAGCGTCGGCCCGAGTTCTTCAGCACGGCGAGGTCGTATTCGTCTTCGGAATAGAACTGGCCTGTCTCGCGCGCCCTTTTGTCGCGCAGAAGCCGGTAGACCCCGATCACCTCGCCGGGGCGGGTGCTCGCAGTGAGGATCAGGTGATCGAAGGCGCTGTCGAAGCGGTCCATCTCGAGCTTGCGGCGATGATCGACCATCGGTCCGTCGCCCCCCAACTCCTCGATGAAAACGCGGTAGCGTAGCCGCTGGGCGGCTTCCAGTTCGGCCTTTGTCTCGGCCAGCTTTACGTGAAACTGCGGCTCGACACCGGTCATAGACACCCTGATGCGCTCGGGATGCGGCGTTTCCCCGCCTGCCCCGGAAGGGCAACACGAGCCCGGCCGAATACTACCACCTTTACGTGTATTAATCATTTGGTAAGGTCGGGCATGGCTAACTCACCGGAAGAAGGGTTACACGGCTGCCATCGATGACCATTTTCCCCGCTTCACGGAAATTCACGGTGATCTTGCCGCCGGCATTGGATTGCACCTGTCCGATGCCCCAGTCCGGTTGTCCGGGGTGTTCGACGAGCATGCCCGGTTCCAAAAGCGCATTCAGTTCATGCATGGCGCATTCCGTTCAGAGAGGTGAGGCGATTGACATATCATAGCGAAACTCTGGCGGCGCTGATAGGGTCGCGTATCTGCCACGATCTGATCAGCCCGATCGGCGCTGTCAACAACGGGCTGGAACTGCTTGCGCTTTCGCAGGACAGGGATGGCCCCGAAATGGCGCTGGTGACGGACAGTGCCAACAGCGCCAATGCCCGGATCTGCCTGTTTCGTCTGGCCTTCGGCCTCGCCACGCCCGATCAGGTGAGCCGCGCCGATGACCTCACCGCCATCTGGCGCGGCGTCTATCCCGACGGGCGTTTCACGCTGGACTGGCAGGGCCCCGCCACACTGCCCCGGAGAGAAGCCCGGCTTCTCGCGCTGGCCTGTCTTTGCGTGGAGGCGGCGCTGCCACAGGGCGGCAAACTGCGGATCCTGCGGAGTGGCGAGAGCTGGCATGTGCGCGGCACAGGGCCGTGCCTCGCCCTCGATGAGCCGCTCTGGCGCATTCTGAGCAGCTTTCATGCCGAAACGACGGTCGCGCCCGCGCATGTGCAATTCCTCCTGCTGTCCGGCCAT
>SLDH01000283.1 GCA_007125415.1 Roseovarius sp. | reverse complement strand
CCTTTGGTGGAAATGCCCTGATCTGCACGGCATTCTATGTGGTGCAGCGCACATCGGCGGCGCGGCTCTGGGGCGGTAATCTCGCCTGGTTCGTCTTCTGGGGATATCAGCTTTTCATTGTTCTGGCGGCCTCGGGTTACCTTCTTGGCTCCACTCAGGGTCAGGAATACGCCGAGCCCGAGTGGTTTGCCAACCTTTGGCTCGTGGTGGTGTGGCTTGCTTTCCTCGCGGTCTTCGTCGGCACGCTGGTGAATCGCCGCGAGCCGCATATCTATGTTGCAAACTGGTTCTACCTCAGCTTCATCATCACCGTGGCGATGCTGCACGTGGTCAACAACCTCGCCGTGCCGGTCTCGGTCTTCGGCTCGCGATCGGTGCCGGTGTGGTCGGGTGTGCAGTCGGCCATGGTGCAGTGGTGGTACGGCCATAACGCCGTGGGCTTCTTCCTGACAGCGGGTTTCCTGGGCATGATGTATTATTTCGTGCCGAAACAGGCCAACAGGCCCATCTTCAGCTACAAGCTCAGCATCATCCACTTTTGGGCGCTGATCTTCCTCTATATCTGGGCCGGTCCGCACCATCTGCACTACACCGCGCTGCCGGACTGGGCATCAACGCTTGGCATGGTTTTCTCCATCGTGCTCTGGATGCCGTCCTGGGGTGGCATGATCAACGGGCTGATGACGCTATCGGGCGCCTGGGACAAGTTGCGCACCGACCCGGTGCTGCGGATGCTGGTGATCTCGCTCGGGTTTTACGGCATGGCCACGTTCGAGGGCCCGATGATGTCGATCCGCGCTGTGAACTCGCTCAGCCACTACACGGACTGGACCATCGGCCACGTGCATTCGGCGGCCCTTGGCTGGAACGGGATGATCACCTTCGGTGCGCTCTACTTCCTTGTGCCGCGCTTGTGGAATCGTGAGCGGCTCTACAGCCTCTCGCTCGTCAGCTGGCATTTCTGGCTCGCCACGATCGGGATCGTGCTCTACGCCGCCTCGATGTGGGTGACCGGTATCATGGAGGGCCTGATGTGGCGCGAAGTGGATGCCAATGGCTTCCTTGTGAACTCCTTTGCAGACACGGTCGCCGCCAAGTTCCCGATGTATGTGGTCCGTGCCCTTGGCGGAGCGCTGTTCCTCGCTGGTGCGGTGATCATGTGCTACAATCTTTACATGACCGTCCGGCGGGGACCGACACTTGCTGTCAGCAACTCCACCGTTCCGGCTGAATAGGGGGGATTCGATCATGGGAATTCTCGACAAACACGTCATCCTTGAAAAGAACGTCACGCTTCTGGCCATCTTCTCGTTCATTGTGGTGACCATTGGCGGGATCGTGCAGATCGCGCCTCTCTTCTGGCTGGAAAACACCATCGAGGATGTGGAGGGCATGCGCCCCTATACGCCGCTGGAGTTGGCAGGGCGGGAAATCTATCTGAGGGAAGGCTGCTATGTCTGCCACAGCCAGATGATCCGTCCGATGCGCGACGAGGTGGAAAGATATGGCCACTACTCGCTGGCGGCGGAAAGCAAGTATGACCATCCGTTTCAATGGGGCTCCAAGCGGACCGGACCGGATCTGGCCCGTGTCGGAGGGCGCTACTCGGATGACTGGCACGTGGACCATTTCCGTGACCCGCAATCCGTGGTGCCGGAGTCGATCATGCCGAAATACGGCTTTCTCGAGAACAACATGCTCGACGGTCGCTATATGGAGGATTTGCTCCGGACCCATGCCATCGTGGGCGTGCCCTACACGGACGAGATGATCGCCAATGCACGGGCGGACTTCACGGCACAGGCTGATCCGTCGCGGGATCCCAGCGGGCTGTTCGAGCGCTATGGCGAGAATGTCAACGTGCGCAATTTCGGGGGGCGCCCCGGCATTTCCGAGACGGATGCGCTCATCGCCTACATGCAGATGCTGGGCACGTTGGTCGATTTCTCGACCTTCACACCTGTGCCAAGCCGCTAGAGGAGGCTGATATGGAGACATACACGTTTCTGCGCGAATTCGCAGATACCTGGATGCTGGTTGCCTTGTTCGTCTTCTTCATAGGGGTGGTGATCTTCGTCTTTCGCCCCGGATCGCGCAAGCTGCATCAGGATACTGCCAACATCCCCTTCCGTCACGACGACAAACCGGCCACGGATGCGGACATGAACACCCATGAAGACGCCAAGGAGGCGCAAGAAAATGGCCGATGACAACAAAAAGACAGATGAAGAAGGTTACGGCACAACCGGGCATTCCTGGGATGGTATCGAAGAGCTGAACAATCCGCTGCCGCGCTGGTGGCTCTGGATATTCTACGCCACCATCGTCTGGGGCATCTGGTATGTGATCGCCTACCCGGCCTGGCCATTGGTCTCGGGCGCGACCGAAGGCTACAAGGGCTGGTCCACCCGTGCCAATGTGGCCGCCGAGATTGCCGCTGTCCAGGAGGCCAACGCGGAAATCAATGAACAACTCGTCGCGGCCGATCTCGATGCGATCCCCACTGATCCGGAGCTTGCGGTCTATGCCCGTTCGGCGGGGGAATCCGTGTTCAACACCTGGTGTGTGCAATGCCATGGTCGCGAAGGTGGCGGATTTCTCGGCTATCCGAACCTGGCGGATGATGACTGGCTCTGGGGCGGAACCATGGAGGATATTCACTACAGCGTGGCGCACGGGATACGGAACGAGGAAGACCCTGATGCCCGGTTCTCCGAGATGCCTGCATATGGCGAGATTTTCAGCCGCGAGGAGATCGACCAGGTGGTCAACTTTGTAATGTCGCTCTCCAAAGAGCCTCGGGATGCTTCGCAGGTCGCTGCGGGTGAAGAACTTTATCTCGACAATTGCGCGGCCTGCCATGGTGAAGCGGGGGAAGGGAATACCATGCTCGGCGCGCCTAATCTGAGCGATGCGATCTGGCTTTACGGGGGTGATTACGACAGCCTTGTCGAGACGGTGACCTACAGCCGCTACGGGGTCATGCCCCCGTGGGCACCGCGCCTCAGCGAGGCCGAGATCCGGGCCGTGTCGGCCTATGTGCACCAGCTTGGCGGAGGCGAATAACACCCCTCCCGTATAGCGTGTCGCGTTTGATCGGGTTCGCCTCTGCCCAGTGCCAGGGCATGCGGCCTCCCGGGTGGGCGCAGAATGCGCCCGCCTCGGGGCGGGCGGTCGCATACCCGGGTCGCAGGCGCCCAGGGCGGGGATGAATCCATTTTGGCGCGACATGCTATAGCAGGCTTCTGAAAAATAAACTGAGGCTGCGAAAGCGAGGGAAACTGTTCTTCCCCCTCTGTTTCTACGGCAAGGAAAGGTGGTGCCCGGCCTTGGGTGGGCGCCTTGCTATGCCGGGGCGGTGGTGCTTTATGGCAGTCAAAACCTTCTAACCGTTGTGCCATTTGCAACGTTGCAATGCGCCCTCCCTGGG
>SLDH01000401.1 GCA_007125415.1 Roseovarius sp. | reverse complement strand
GGAATCGCAGGATGTGGTGGCGGATGAACCGCTCTTGGGCGGGTTGGTTCATTCGTCCATCTTGCATCACAAGTCATTCGCATCGGCGCTTGCCTACCGCATTTCCCTCAAGCTGGCCTCCCCCGAGATGCCCGAGCAGATCCTGCGTGAGATTTGTGACAGCGCCTATGTCGAAGACGCGTCATTGGCCGTGGCCGCGCGCGCTGATATCGTCGCGGTGCGTGATCGTGATCCGGCCTGCCATCGCTTCGTGCAGCCCCTGCTCTTCTTCAAGGGTTTTCAGGCGGTGCAGGCCTACCGCGTGGCGCATTGGCTCTGGACAACCGGGCGGCAGGACATGGCGCGATTTTTTCAGATGCGCTGTTCGGAGGTGTTCGGTGTGGACATCCATCCCGGTGCGGTGATCGGCAAGGGCATCATGATCGACCATGCCCATTCCATCGTGATCGGTGAGACGGCGGTGGTGGGCGACAATGTCTCGATGCTTCATTCGGTCACGCTGGGCGGCACCGGCAAGGAAGAGGAAGATCGCCATCCCAAGATCGGTGATGGCGTCCTGATCGGGGCCGGTGCCAAGGTGCTGGGCAACATCAAGGTAGGCTATTGCAGCCGGATCGCCGCAGGCTCGGTGGTGCTCGAGGAGGTGCCGCCCTGCAAGACCGTGGCCGGGATTCCGGCGCGGGTCGTGGGTGAGGCGGGATGCGCGCAACCCTCGATGACCATGGACCAGCTTTTGCAGTCCTGTTCGGGCAATGCTGTTGATCCTAGTTGATCCGCAGGCCGTTCGTGCGCCACAGTCTTGCGCGTTTGACAATCCCGCCCAGTGACATGGTCAGGTAGAACGCCTGGATCAATGCAGCGCTGAGATTGAAGTCAACCGTGAGCGAGATCAGCACGAAGCCCGCTGCCATGAAATTGAGAATGAAGAATGTCGGCAGCGTGCTGTCGATCCGGCCAGTGCAGAGCAGGAAGAAGCCGAGCACGTAGAGGATCACACCGGCAAGTCCGATGGCGCGGCAAAACAGGGTGAGGTCGAAATAGGTGTGCTCAATAGGGGGCATCCGGGAACTCCTGAAAAAGGCCTGGGGTCAAACTCGGTTCTGCAAATCGAATTCCGCAGAGCCACAAGACGGCAGGAGCGCCCGCTTGCAAAGTCAGGTTTGCCTTACCCAACGCAAGAAAACACCGCGCGGGCGCTCGCGCGGTGTTCCTGTGTCGGCCGGAGTGGATTTGGTCAGGCCAGCATCACCATCGGGCTTTCCAGGTTGGCCTTGATGGCACTCAGCAGTTGCGCGCCGAGCGCACCGTCGATCACCCGGTGATCCACGCTCAGCGTGACGGACATGACAGTCGCGACGGTCAGTTCACCATCCGCCCCCACGACCGGCTTTCTCACACCCGCCCCTACAGCCAGGATCGCGCCGTGGGGCGGGTTGATCACCGCATCGAAATTGTCGATGCCGAACATGCCGAGATTGGAGATCGCGAAGCTGCCGCCCTGGTATTCCTGAGGGCTCAGCTTGCGGCTGCGCGCGCGCGCGGCAAGGTCCTTCATCTCGGCCGAGAGCGCCGAAAGCGACTTGACCTCCGCATCGCGCAGCACGGGCGTGAAGAGCCCGCCCTCGATGGCCACAGCCACGGCCACGTCAGAGGGTGTCAGCCTGAGCAACCGGTCCCCGGCCCAGACGGCATTGGCATCGGGCACCTCCTGCAGCGCCAGCGCACAGGCCTTTATGATGAAATCATTGACGCTGAGCTTCACGCCCCTGGGCTCGAGCTGCTTGTTGAGCTGGGCGCGGAATTTCATCAGCGGGTCCAGTTCGATGTCCCGGCGCAGGTAGAAATGCGGGATGGTCTGCTTGGCCTCGGTCAGTCGCGCGGCGATGGTCTTGCGCATTCCGTCCAGGGGCACTTCCTCGAAGTCACGCCCTTCATACATGGCGGCGACCGTGCTGGCGGATGGGCCGGCGGGGGCCGCCGCAGCCGCAGCCGCAGCGGGGGCAGGGGCCCTGGCCGCGTCTGTCGGCGCTTTTGCCTCGGGCTTCGTTTCACGGCCCGGCTCCGCGCTTTCCACATCCGCCTTCACGATCCGGCCATGGGGGCCGGAACCCGCGAGGCTGGCAAGATCAATGCCCTTTTGTGCCGCGATCCGGCGCGCAAGCGGTGAGGCGAAGATGCGCTCGCCATCCTTTTTCGGCGCGGCCGGTGCGGGGGTGTCGGCCTCGCTCCGGTCGGGTGCAGGGCTCTCGGCCGCCGGTGGCTCTGGTGTTGCGTCCTTCGCGGGAGCGCTTGCATCGCTGCCGATATCATCGGCGCTTTCGCCCTCTTCCAGCAGCACGGCGATGGGCGAATTGACCTTCACTCCCTCGCTGCCCTCGGCGACCAGCAGCTTGCCGATCACGCCTTCATCCACCGCTTCGAACTCCATCGTCGCCTTGTCGGTCTCGATCTCGGCCAGCAGATCGCCGGAGGCGACGGTATCGCCTTCCTTGACCAGCCATTTCGCCAATGTGCCCTCTTCCATGGTGGGGGACAGGGCGGGCATGAGTATTTCTGTCGGCATCGCGCGTGTCTCCTTACCGGTAGGTCACTTGATGGACCGCCTCGATCACTTCCGCGGTCGAGGTCAGGGCGAGTTTCTCGAGATTGGCCGCATAGGGCATCGGCACATCCTTGCCGGTGCAATTGATCACTGGCGCGTCGAGATAGTCGAACGCCTTCTGCATCAGCGTGGCCGAGATGTGATTGCCGATGGAGGCCACGGGCCAGCCTTCCTCCACGGTCACGCAGCGGTTGGTCTTCATGACGCTGGCAATCACCGTGTCATGATCCAGCGGGCGCAGGCTGCGCAGATCGACGACTTCGGCGCTGATGCCATCTTCGGCCAGCTTTTCAGCGGCTTCCATGGCATAGGTCATGCCGATTCCGAAGCTGACGATGGTCACATCCTCTCCGCTGCGCGCGATTCGGGCCTTCCCGAAGGGAATGGTGAAATCCTCAAGGTCGGGCACATCGAAGCTCTTGCCGTAGAGAATTTCGTTCTCGAGAAAGATCACCGGGTTCGGATCGCGAATCGCGGATTTCAGCAGGCCCTTGGCATCGGCTGCCGACCAGGGCTGCGCAACCTTCAGGCCGGGAATATGCGCATACCAGGCCGCGTAATCCTGGCTGTGCTGCGCCCCCACGCGCGCCGCTGCCCCATTGGGGCCGCGAAACACGATCGGGCTACCCATCTGACCACCGGACATGTAAAGCGTCTTGGCTGCGGAGTTGATGATCTGGTCGATCGCCTGCATCCCGAAATTCCATGTCATGAATTCCACGATGGGGCGCAGGCCACCCCAGGACGCGCCCACCCCGATGCCGGCGAAACCATGTTCGGTTATGGGGGTGTCGATGACGCGTTTGGCGCCGAACTCCTCGAGCAGGTTCTGGGTGATCTTGTAGGCACCCTGATACTCGGCGACTTCCTCTCCCATGACAAAGACCGTGTCGTCGCGGCGCATTTCCTCGGCCATTGCCGAATTGAGCGCCTCGCGCACGGTCATGCGCTTCATCGGTGTGCCTTCGGGCCAGTCGGGGCTGCTGTCGGGGGTGGGGGCCTCAGGGGCGGCCGGCTTTGTCGCGGCCTGCGCCGGGGCGGCGGCTGAGGCGTCGGATTCCTGTGCCGCAGCAGGGGCGGGGGCGCTGAGATCATCCGCGCTTTCGCCCTCTTCCAGCAACACCGCGATGGGTGTGTTGACGCGCACGCCCTCGGTGCCTTCGGCGACGAGGATCTTGCCGATCACGCCCTCATCAACGGCCTCGAACTCCATCGTCGCCTTGTCGGTTTCGATCTCGGCCATGATGTCGCCGGAGGCGACGGTGTCTCCCTCCTTGACCAGCCACTTGGCCAGTGTGCCTTCTTCCATCGTCGGCGACAGTGCAGGCATCAGAACTTCGGTTGGCATGTGTTTTCTCCTGATCTGTCTAGGGCTTACGCGTCGACGTAAATGTCGGTCCAGAGCTCTTCGATGGCAGGCTCCGGGCTTGTCTTGGCGAATTCCGCGGCGTCGTTCACCGTTTCCTTTATCTCCTTGTCGATGGCCTTGAGGGCGTCTTCGGTGGCGTGTTTGCCCTGCAGGATCAGGTCGCGGACATGTTCGATCGCGTCTTTCTCGTCGCGCATCTTCTGCACCTCCTCGCGGGTGCGGTACTTGGCCGGGTCGGACATGGAATGGCCGCGATAGCGATAGGTCATGACCTCCAGAATATAGGGCCCCTTGCCCGAGCGGCAGTGCGCCACGGCCTTCTCGCCCGCCGCCTTGACGGCCAGCACATCCATGCCGTCCACAGCTTCGCCGGGGATGCCGAATGCGGCACCACGATGATAGATGTCAGGCGAGGAAGTGGAGCGCTGCTGGGAGGTGCCCATGGCATATTGGTTGTTCTCGATCACGAACACCACCGGCAGCGTCCAGAGCGCGGACATGTTGAATGTCTCGTAGACCTGCCCCTGATTGGCCGCGCCATCGCCGAAATAGGTGAAGGTCACATTGTCATTGCCCTTGTACTTGTCGGCAAAGGCCAGCCCCGCACCCAGCGGCACATTGGCTCCGACGATGCCGTGGCCACCGTAAAAATCCTTGTCCCGGCTGAACATGTGCATCGAGCCGCCCTTGCCGCGCGAATAGCCGCCCTCGCGGCCGGTCAATTCGGCCATCACACCGTTGGGGTCCATGCCGCAGGCCAGCATATGCCCGTGGTCGCGATAGGTGGTGATCCGCTTGTCACCCTCTTTCGCGGCGGCCTCGAGGCCGACGACAACAGCTTCCTGTCCGATATAAAGATGACAGAAACCGCCGATCAGGCCCATGCCATAAAGCTGGCCAGCCTTTTCCTCGAATCGGCGGATGAGAAGCATTTCGCGATAGTATTTCTGAAGTTCGTCACCGGAAACGTTTGGTTTCCTTGTGGTTTTCCGCGCAGCCATGTGCCGCCTCCCCCTCGTGAGAAAACTAGTTTAGTGTTAAACCATTCATATCGCATCCATGGGCAGGTGATAAGGGGGAATTTGCGCCCTTGCCGCTCAGCAACGGCGTGCCATTGCCTCGAATGGTTCAGCGCGCCTTGTCTGCCTGCTCCGGGCGGCCCTCGCCGGGCGCGAGCCGCGCGAGGATGGCTTTCGTGTCAAGCCCCTTGACTGCCCCAGCGATCCGCCCGCGACGGCCGACGAGGCGGGTGGCGATATAGCCTTCGGCCACGGCGGGTGGGGCGCCTTGGATCAGGGCCGAGGCGGTCAGGAGCGTGGCAAGACTCTCTGCGTACCATCGCGCCTCGGCCTCGTCGGGCAGGCGCGGAAACTGCGCGATATGCCGTTTCAGCGCGCTGTCGAAGGCGTGGTATTGCCCGGTGACGGCCTCGAACTCGGCACTCAGCGCCTGGCCGGTCAGGGGCTCGGCCTTGAGGCTGCGCAGGATATCGAGGCAGATCACGTTGCCCGAGCCCTCCCAGATCGAGTTGAGTGGCGCTTCGCGGTAAAGGAGCGGCAGGCCCGTCTCCTCTACATATCCCACGCCGCCCATTGCCTCCATCGCCTCGTAAACCAGCCCGGGGCAGAGCTTGTTGCCGAGAAACTTGGCCAGCGCGACACCGATCCGCGCAAAGGCCCTGTCTTCGGGCGTGGTGCCATCGAAGGACTGCGCCACGCGCAGCCCGAGCGCCAGCGTGCCCTCCCAATCGAGCGCCAGATCAGCAAGCACCGCGCGCATGAGGGGCTTGTCGATGAGCCGCGCCTCGAAGGCGGTGCGATGGGCCGCCCAATGCGCGGCCTGTGCCAGTGCGGCGCGCATGAGCCCGGCGGGGGCCATGGCGGTGTCGAGCCGCGTGTGATGGACCATCGGGAGGATCGTGGCGATGCCGCGCCCCTCTTCTCCGAGCCGTTGCGCATAGGTGCCGTGATACTCGATCTCGGCCGAGGCATTGGCGCGGTTGCCCAGCTTGTCCTTGAGCCGGGTGATGTGAAACGGGTTGCGCGCACCTTCCAGCCAGCGGGGCACGAGAAAGCAGGTCAGGCCGCCCTGCGCCTGTGCCAGCGTCAGAAACCCGTCGGACATCGGCGCGGAGCAGAACCATTTATGCCCGGTCAGGCGATAGCCCGTGCCATCGGGCTCGGCCCGGGTGGTGGTCGCGCGCAGGTCGGAGCCGCCCTGCTTTTCGGTCATCGCCATGCCCAGCGTTGCACCGGGTTTGCGCGAGAGCGGCCGGGGCGCTCCGTCATAGAGCCGCGCGGTCAGCTTGGGCACCCATCGGGCAAAGAGCGTCTCATCTGCCTGCAGCGCGGGGATGGCGGCATAGGTCATGGTCATCGGGCAGCAGACGCCCGGCTCCACCTGCGAGGTGAGATAGACCATGGCCGCATGGGTGGCATGGCCGCCCGGGCGCCCCTCCCATGGCAGCGCGGCATAGCCTGCGCCGATCCCTGCGCGCATCAGTTGGTGATAGGCGGGGTGATAGCGGACCTCGTCGAGCCTGCGCCCACCGGAATCGAAGCCGAGCAATTCAGGGGGGCTGGAATTGGCCGCGCGGGCAGCCTCGCGCATCTTGTCGCTGCCCATCCTGGCGGCATATCCCGCCAGAACCTCCGCATCCGCGCCCGCGCGTGCCGCGTGGCCCTGCAAGGCCGGATCCGAGGCCCAGTGGCAGAGATCCTCCCGCGCGGGGGGCTGATTGGTCACGGTATGGGTAGACAACTCAACCTGAGGGGGCGTGTGTGACATCGGCGGCTCTCCTGTCGCCAGAGTTTCTACCCTGTTCCGGGCTCGGTGCGAAAGGGGATTCACAAATCCGCGCGGCTGTGGCACTCTCTGTCGGATCGCCCGGCAAGAGGCGGCATGCAAGGCAGAACTGGCAAACTGGGCAGGCAAGGCAGATCGTGTGAAACGTTTACGAAAATCGGTCCCTGTGGGCCTTCTCATCTACGCAACGGTGGTCTTCGGCCTCGGGGCCTATTTCACCTTTGCAGCGGTGCAGGGCGATTACGGCCTCTTCAAGCGCGCCGAGATCGAGGCGGACCGGCGTGCGCTGCAGGATCAGCTTGATGAGTTGACCAGCAAGGTGGCGCGGATGGAAAATCTGACCCTGCGTCTGTCCGACAGCTATCTCGATCTTGATCTGCTCGATCAGCAGGCCCGCGACGTGCTCGGCATGATCCGCAGTGACGAGATAGTCATCCGGTAGGACTTGATCCGGCAGAGCCTGGCGGCAGGCTGCGCCTCCGGCGGGAGTATTTTCGGCAAAATGAAGGCGCGCACGCCTATCCGGCGACCGATGCGGCGTAGATTCCGTCGATCGTGTCGGCGATGGCAGCGTTGAACGCGGCATCCGATTGCTGTGCCGTCAGACCTTCGGTGAGCGCGCGCGAGAAACTGGCGATGACCCCGGTATTGCGTGCAAGCCGGGCATTGGCCTCGTCGCGCGTGTAGCCCCCTGAAAGCGCCACGACCCGCATGACGGCGCGATGCCCGACAAGCGGTTTGTAGAGATTGGCCTCTTCGGGCAGGGTCAGCTTGAGCATGACCTGCGTATCATTCGGGAGTGTGTCCAGATGGCGCAGGATCTCGGCCATGAGCATCTCTTCCGCCTCGGCCTTGTCGGGGATGGTGATGGTGACCTCGGGCTCGATGATGGGCGTGAGGCCATAGGCGGCGATCCGTGCTCCGACCTCGAACTGCTGGGCCACATTCGCGGCGATACCCGAGGGGGAGGCACCGTCGATCACCGAGCGCATCTTGGTGCCGAAAACGCCATGCCCGACCGCTCGTTCCAGCAGCGCATCGAGATCGGGCATGGGCTTCATCAGGCGCACGCCGTCCGCAGCCTCCTCAAGCCCCTTGTCCACCTTGAGGAAGGGCACGACACGACGATCCTCCCACAGAAAGCGCGCCGAGGGTTTGCCGGCGATATCGCGTTCCATCGTCATCTCGAAAAGGATCGCGCCGATCACCTTGTCGCCGTTGAAGGACGGGGCCTGTGCGATGCGCGACCGCATGGCGTGAATGAGATCGAACATCTCTGCCTCGGAGGCATAGGCGCTTTCTTCGATGCCATATTGGCGCAGCGCCTTCGGGGTGGAGCCGCCGGACTGATCGAGGGCGGCGATAAACCCGTGGCCGTTTCGTATCTGCTCGGCTTGTTCTGCCTGTGCCATGTCGCGCCTCTTCTCCTGGTGCTTGCCTCTGAAGCTGCTTCTAGGCGAGCCGCAGCCGCGTTGCAATTGTGGTGGCGCTAACGTGCGCAGGGCGCGCGCCGTCTGTTCCAGATCGCGCAGATGCGGGCCGTCTAGGTGCCGCGCAGCGCGGCGACACCGGGCAGAGGCTTGCCTTCCATCCATTCCAGAAATGCGCCGCCGGCGGTGGAAACATAGGTGAAATCCGCAGCGGCACCGGCCTGATTGAGCGCCGAGACGGTATCGCCCCCCCCCGCCACCGAAATGAGCTGTCCCGCCCGGCTGAGTGCCGCGGCATGGGCGGCGGTGGCGCGGGTAGCCTTGTCGAAGGGGGGGATTTCGAACGCGCCGAGAGGTCCGTTCCAGATCAGTGTGCGCGCGATATCGAAGGCAGCACAGATACGCGCAATGCTGGCGGGGCCGGCATCGAGGATCAGCGCATCGTCGGGGCAGGCATGGGCGGGGACAACCTCATGCGGCGCGCCCATCTCGAATGCGCGGGCAACGACGATATCGGCGGGCAACAGGATCTCGCAGCCCGCCGCACCTGCCTGCGCCATGATGGTGCGCGCCATCTCGGCCATGTCATGCTCGCAGAGCGACTTGCCCACGCCGAGGCCCTGCGCTGCGAGAAAGGTATTGGCCATGCCGCCACCGATCACCAGACGGTCCACCCGTGTCACCAGATTGCTCAGGAGCGCGAGCTTGGTCGACACTTTCGCGCCGCCGACCACGGCCACGACCGGGCGTTGCGGGGTGCCGAGGGCGCGCTCCAGCGCCTCCAGTTCGGCCTGCATGAGCCGGCCCGCGCAAGAGGGCAGGTGATGCGCGAGCCCTTCCGTGCTGGCATGGGCGCGATGGGCGGCCGAGAAGGCGTCATTGCAATAGATATCGCCCAGCCCGGCCAGCCGCGCGGCGAAATCGGGATCATTCGCTTCCTCGCCGGGATGGAAGCGGATGTTCTCCAAAAGCAGCACATCGGCGGCGCGCGCCTCATCGGTCAGGTTCTCCGCGCCTTCCAGCGTTTCCACCAGCACGACCGAGCGCCCCAGCGCCTGCTCCAGTGCGGGCAGGACGACGCGCAGGGACATGTCCAGCACAACCTTGCCTTTGGGGCGGCCGAAATGGGCGAGCAGCATGGGATGGCCGCCCCGGTCCAGCACATCCTGCACTGTCGGCACGATCCGCTCGATCCGGGTGGCATCGCTGACCCTGCCATTCTCGAGCGGCACGTTGATATCGACGCGGATCAGGACACGTTTGCCCGCAAGCTCCATCTGATCAAGGGTCTTCCAGCCCGCCATCTCGCCCTCCGCCGGTTCTGCGCCGCTCTTCTGGCGCGATGCCGCCCGGTGGTCAAGCGCCGCTCTTGGCAATTTGCTGGCAACCGCATAGGTATCTCGGCACGACAGGTAAAAGGAGGGCCCGATGGCCGAAATCAAAGACCCAGAGAACACCATCCTGCTGGAGCTCAAGGACGGCACCGTCACGATCGAGCTTCTTCCCGATGTGGCACCGGGCCATTGCGCGCGCATGAAGGAACTGGCCCGCGCGGGTGCGTATGACAATGTGTGCTTTCACCGGGTGATCGACGGGTTCATGGCGCAGACCGGGGACGTGGCCCATGGAAATATGGAAGACGGCTTCAACCTCGGCCGTGCCGGCACCGGGGGGTCCGATCTGCCGAATCTCAAGGCCGAGTTCAGCCGCCTCCCGCATGACCGGGGCACGCTCGGCGCGGCGCGCAGCCAGAACCCCGACAGCGCCAACAGCCAGTTCTTCATCAATTTCAACGACAACCATTTCCTCAACGGGCAATATACCGTCTATGGCCGTGTGATCGAGGGGATGGAGCATGTGGATGCGATCACACGCGGCGAGCCGCCTGCCGAGCCTGACCGCATGATCAGCATGAAGGTGGCCGCCGATGCGTAAACTTGCTTTCAGTATCGCGCTATTGCTCGCGAGCCCCGCGCTGGCCACGGAAATGACCATCGAGATCGAAGGCGAGGCCAATGGCATCGTCACCATTGATCTTCTGGAGGACGTGGCGCCGGGCCATGTGGAACGGATCGCCACGCTTGCGGAGGCCGGTGCCTATGACGGCGTGGTCTTTCACCGGGTGATCGACGGCTTCATGGCGCAGACCGGCGATGTGGAATTCGGCAGGCTGGAGGGGGGAAACATGGCCCGTGCCGGCATGGGCGGCAGCGACATGCCCAATCTGCGAGCCGAATTTTCCGATGTGCCTTTTGATCGGGGGGTCGTGGGGATGGCGCGCGCGCAGCAGCCCGACAGCGCCAACAGCCAGTTCTTCATCATGTTCGATGCGGGCCATTTCCTGAACGGACAATACACCGTTGTCGGCCGTGTGACCGACGGGATGGAGGTGGTCGACGCGATCAAGCGCGGCACCGGCAACAATGGCGCGGTCGTGGGCCAGCCCGATGTGATGACCCGCGTCACCGTCACCCGGTGATGCAAGGGGCCTACCCGCCGCTCAACACGCTCAAGCCGGTGGGAGAGGGGCTTTGGCTGATCGACGGACCGGCGGTGACACATCGCCGGTTGCCTCTTCCCAGCCGCGCGGCGGTGGCGCAACTGGCGGATGGCACGCTCTGGATACATGCGCCAACCCAGATGACCCGCGCCTTGCAGGACGAGCTTGAGGCGCTGGGCCCGCTTGCGCATATCTTCGCGCCGAACGCGCCGCATGATGCGCATCTGGACGCTTGGCGGCATTTCTATCCGCAGGCCGGCCTGTGGACGGCAGATGATCTGGACAAGGCCCCGCCATGGTCTGACGAGATCGATCATCTGATCCTGGCCGGGGCGCCCGCGCATAAGGAGGCCGTGTTCTATCATCGCCGGTCCGAGACGCTGGTCATCGCCGACCTTCTCGCCAATTTCGAGACAGAACGCTTGCCTGCCTGGGTGCGCCCCTTCATCTGGCTTTCGGGCACGGATTGTCCCGATGGCGGTATGCCACCCCGGCTGCGCCGGGCCTTTCGTGACCGTGACGCCCTGGCCGAGAGCATCATGCAGGTGATCGACTGGCGTCCGCGCCGCCTCCTTCTGGCGCATGGGCGCTGGTATGAGCGGGACGCCGTGGCCGAACTGGAACGCGCCTTTCGCAAGATTCTGAGCGAGCGGCTCTGGATGAAGGCCGTGGAGGACATCAAGGCGCGAGAGCGATAGCGCACGGCGCGTCACGATCCTGTGTGCCCCGCTGGGCAGAAGCGCTGCAAGCTGGCAGAGTTGGAGGGATGTCTGACCGAGGAGATATCTCATGCGCTGCGTTGCCTCCATCCTTCCCGCCCTCGTCCTCTGGCTTGGCCTTGTCGCCGGTGCAGCCGGTGCCAGCCCGCAACATTGGCAGCACGAATGGCCGGATACCGATTTCGACCGCACCACGATTAGCGATTGGCGCGAGATCATGTCCGGCGGCCCCCCCAAGGATGGCATCCCCGCGATCGACAACCCCAGCTTTCTGGACGTGGCCGACAAGCCGGCGCTTCCGGGAATTGAGCCGGTGATGACGCTCGAGATGCCCGGCGAGCGGCCCCGCGCCTACCCGCTGCGCTACCTGATGTGGCACGAGATCGTCAACGACACCGTGGGCGGCGTGCCGGTGGCGGTGACCTATTGTCCGCTGTGCAATTCCGGCCTCACTTTCGAGCGGCTTGTCGCGGGGCGGGAACTGAGCTTCGGCGTTTCCGGCAAGCTGCGGCATTCGGACATGATCATGTATGACCGCCAGACCGAAAGCTGGTGGCAACAGGCCATCGGCGAGGCCGTCGTTGGGGAAATGACAGGTGTGACCCTGAACCTCCTGCCAAGCTGGATGGAAAGCTGGGATCAGTTCAAGGCCCGCAACCCCGAAGGCCTGGTGATGGCGCAGCCGCCATTCAACCGCCAATACGGGCGCAACCCTTACCGCGGCTACGACACCAACCCGCGCCCGTTTCTCTATGGCGGCGAAGATCCGCCCCATGGCATCTCGCCGGTCGCGCGTGTCGTGCGCGTGGGCGACAAGGCCTGGCCCCTGACCCGTATCCGCGAGGAAGGGGGGGTGACTGAGGCAGGGTTCAGCATCTCATGGGAAAGCGGTCAGGCGTCGGCCATGGATCATGGTGTCATCGCCCAGGGCCGTGATGTGGGCACGGTGCGGGTGCGCGACACTGCGGGGCAGGATGTGCCCCATGACCTGCTCTTTGCCTTCGCCTTTCATGCCTTCTGGCCCGATGGCGCGTGGATGCTGGGCGAATAACCGGGGTATTTTTGCCAAGAAGAAGCCCGAATGACAGGCTTCATTTTGCCTCAAATACTCAGCTACCCGCCGCGCTTTCTCAGGCGGGCAGGTGGATCTTGAATGCCGCCCGAATGCGCTTGTCCAGCGCGGCGTCGAACCGGG
>SLDH01000042.1 GCA_007125415.1 Roseovarius sp. | reverse complement strand
GCCCGGGCTGGTCGCCCGGGCCAGGGCGTGTCAGAATGATCGAGAGTGGCTCTGTCTCCCGAAAGGCGTTTCGCGAAGAGCTGATGCGCCTGAAGCGCGGCTCGGTCACGCGGCGGCAGTTCATGGGTGTGACCGGCCTTGGCGCGGCGGTGGCTCTGCTGGGCGGTGCAATGGCCGCTCTGCGCCCCGGCCGCGCCCATGCCGACGGACTTGACCGGCTTTTCGTGCTGGCCACGCCCGGGGGCCGCCATGGCCCCCAGAACCTCGATGCGTTCCGGGATGCAAGCGGCGAGCTCATCATGGCCCGCACCTTCCGCTCGCACGCGGAGATGTTCGAAAAGGTCGAGGGCGACGGGATCAGATGGGATGTGTTTCTGCCGGGCAATGCCAGTATCGAGGCGCTTGTGGCGCAGGATCTCCTCTCGCCGCTCGATCTGTCGAGCCTGCCCAACTACGCGCCGGACAACATCAACCCCGTCTTTGCGCAGGCCGGGGTGGTGGCGGGCCGTGTTTACGCCGTGCCGAAGGCCTGGGGCACCACCGGCATCGCGGTCAACACACGCTATGATGGCGGCAGGCCCCTCACGGGGTGGAAAGACTTCTTTGACCGGACCATGGATGATTTTTCGGGCCAGGCGGTCATGTTCGATGAACAGGTGGCCAGCATCGGCGCTGCGCTCAGATATCATGGGCATTCCTTCAACGCGCTGGATGAGGCTGCGCTTGCACAGGCCGAGGCGCTGCTCATGGAGGTGAAGCCGCATCTTGCCTTTCTGAGCCCCGGCATCCTGCTGCCCCTGCGCATGGGGCGGGCGCGGCTTTCCATGGCGTTCAGTGGTGACGCGCGGCTGCTTCTCCGTGACATTCCCGATCATGCCTTTGTCATGCCCGTGGAGGGCACGGAGCTTTGGTGCGATTGCTACGCGATCTCCCGGCAGGGGCGGCGGGATGAGGCCGCCCATGCGCTGATCGATTTCATGCTCGCCCCCGCGATGGGCGCGGCGGAAGCGCGGGCAACCGGCTATGCGCCTGCCGATGAGCGCGCGAGAGCGCGCCTGCCCTCCGGGATGCTCAACGACCCGGTCGTTTATCCCGATGATGATGTGCTGAGCACGCTGGAGATTGTCGCTGCCGAAACCCTGACGAATGCGCGGCGGCATGATATTTTCGCGCGGTTCAGGGCCGCCTGATGCATCGCCTGGGTTTCGAGCCCGAGAGGCATGAGAAAGGACGACGATGAGCAAGCAGGAAATACGGGGCTGCTGCCCGCTTGACTGTCAGGATAGCTGCGCCTGGATCGCCACGGTGGAGGATGGCCGCGTGACAAGCATGAAGGGTGATCCTGATCATCCGATGACGCGCGGCGTGCTCTGCGCGAAGGTGAAGGATTACGAAAGCCGCGCCTATGCGGCGGACCGCCTGCTCACTCCGATGCGGCGCACCGGGCCCAAGGGCGAAGGACAGTTCGAGCCCATCACATGGGATGAGGCGCTGGATACGATCGCCTCGCGCTGGCGCGGGATCATCGAAGGCCATGGCGCCGAGGCGCTGATGCCGCTGCATTACCTCGGCTCCATGGGCGTGCTCCAGCGGTTCGCGCTGATGCGGCTCTTTCATGCGCTGGGCGCGTCGAAAACCCATGGCGATGTCTGTGGCCGTGCGGCGCAATCCATCGCGCAGCTGGGTCATCCGTCCAGTTTCGATCCCGAGGAGATCGCCGAGAGCCGCCTCATCGTGCTCTGGGGCGTCAACATCCTGACCACGGCGCATCATCACTGGCATTTCATCCAGCAGGCCCGGCGCGAGCACGGTGCCGAGGTCATCAGTATCGATCCGCGCACCACGCGCACGGCGCTGCAATCGGACATGCATCTGGCCATTCGTCCGGGCACCGATGTGGTGCTTGCCGCCGCTCTTGGCCGGATCATGCTGGAAGAGGGGCTTCATGATGCCGCCTATGCCGAGCAGGTGATCACCGATCTGGAGGCCTATCGCGCCGAGGTCGCGCCCTGGACGCCCGAGCGCGCGGGCGCTGTCTGTGGCCTTGCGCCCGGGGATATCCGCGCGCTGGCCCGCAAGCTCGGGGCGGCGCGACCCGCGGTCATCCGTTCCGGCATCGGGCCGCAGCAGACGGCCAATGGCGAGGGCTATGCCCGTGCGCTCTCGGCCCTGACGCTGCTGGGCGGGCACTGGGCGCACAAGGGAGGCGGGCTTTTCGTCGAAAGCTATCCCGAGTTTGACGAGGGGGCGGTCGAGCGCGCCGAGATCGGCCCCGCCGGGCGCCGCAGCCTCGATCTTTCGCGGCTCGGGCAGGCGCTCAATGATGAAAGCCTGGGTCCCCCGGTGCTGGGGCTGACGGTGTGGAACATGAACCCCGCCGTCATTCAGCCCGATGTCGAGGCCGTGTGGCGGGGCCTTTCCCGAGACGACCTCTTTACCGTGGTGATCGAGCATTTCATGACCGATACCGCGCGTTTTGCCGATATCGTTCTGCCGTCCACCACGCAGCTTGAGCATTTCGACATTCAGGGCGCCTGGGGGCACCATTACATTTCGCTCAACCAGCCTGCCATCCCGCCCGAGGGCGAGGCGCGCAGCCATGGCGATATCATGCGCGCGCTGGCCCGGCGGCTGGGGCTCGATCATCCTGCCCTGTCTGAAGATGATGCCAGCATCGCCGCTGCGGCGCTGCCTGCGCATGTGTCGATGGCTGATCTGGAAAGCCGCGGCTGGGTCAAGGCCAGCCCGCCGCGCCCTGATCCGCTGGCCAGCGGCGCACGGCTTTCGATCAGCATCGGTCTGGCGGCGGATGGCACCTGCGATGGCGCGCCGCTGCCTGCGGCAGATGCGGCGAAGCTGCGCCTGCTCACCCCGAAGGCGCATCATTTCCTCAATTCGAGCTTTGCCAACATGGCGCGTCACCGTGCCGCGCAGAAGGGCCCTGTGTTGCAGGTCCACCCGGAAGATGCGGCCAGCCATGGCCTTGAGGACGGCGCGCTGGCGCTTGTGAAGGGCGAGGCGGCTGATCTTGAAGTGGCCGTTGAGATCACCGAGCGGGTGCGCCCGGGGGTGGTGGCGATGGATGGCAAATGGTGGCGCGCGACCGATGGGGCGCGGGCGGTGGCCAACCGCCTTGCCCCGGCCCGCTGGACCCCTTACGGCCAGCCCGCCTATAACGACATTATCGTGGAACTGTCGCCGCTGAGGCTCGCGGCTGAGTGACCGGAGCTACCTGGCCGGGCCGTTGGGGCGGCCCAGCGATGCGCGGCGGCCTGCGGCCTTGATCAAAGACCTCTGCATAATGCACCACTGCGAAAAACTTCCCGCCCGACGGCAACGCCGGGCAGCGCCTGCCTGCCCCCCCGGCAGGCGCTTCAGAGGCACAACCTACTGAAACGCATGGAGCTGTTAAGGCGTTGCGCCAGTGGCGCCGTCACGCATCAGCG
>SLDH01000312.1 GCA_007125415.1 Roseovarius sp. | reverse complement strand
GACCCTCCCCCCGGGAGGGCGCATTGCAACCCTGCAAGAAGCAATACGGTTAGAAAGCCTTGGCTGGCATAAAGCACAGTCGCCCCGGCGGACCAAAGCGCCCACCCAGGGTCGGGCGCCACCCTGCTCTTGCCGTGGAAGCAGAGTGGGAAGAACAGCTTCCCGCGCTCTTGCAGCCCCTGTTCATCTTTCAGCAGCCTGTTGGAACTGGCTGCATCTCATCGGGTTCAGAACTGCCCGATAGAAGGTCATGCGGCCGCCCGGTTCGGGCGCAGGATGCGCCGGACCTCGGCCACATCTTTCGAAACACGATCATCGGGGCAATTCAGCAACCTGCCCGCGCCAATCCCTCCGCGCGCATCACTGAGGTTCTGTTAACCAGCGCGCCCTAGCCCTCTTGCAGCCAGGCGAGAGGGAGATCGATCATGCTGCGCTACATCTACGGCCACGACCTGCACCTTCATCCGAAACTCCGCGACACGATGTTTCGCGACCGCGCTGCGCAGTTCAAGACCCGCCTTGGCTGGCCGGTCCAGGTGGATGAAGATGGCTTCGAGTGTGACGCCTATGACGCGCTCAACCCGCTCTATCTCATCTGGCAGAAGTCGGATGGCGGGCATGGCGGCTCCATGCGCCTTCTGCCCACCACAGGGCGCACCATGGTCAACGATCATTTCAGCGCGCTGCTGGGTGAAGGCGAGCTGCGCAGCCCGCTCATCTGGGAATGCACCCGCTTCTGCCTCACCCGAGATGCGGGGACCAACGTGGCCGCCGCCCTGATGCTGGGTGGCGGCGAGGTCCTGCATCGCTTCGGAATCGCGCATTTCGTCGGCGTGTTCGATGCGCGGATGGTCCGGATCTACCGCATGATCGGTGCCTGCCCCGAGATCATCGGCACGCAAGGCAAGGGCCGCGACGCGATCAGCGTGGGGCTCTGGGAATTTTCGCCGGCCGCACAGGCCCGGGTCGCGCGCCGGGCGGGGCTTTCACTTGCCATCTCCGATCTGTGGTTTCGTCGCAGCTTCGCCGCACCGCCGCAGAGCCTGGCAAAAACCGTCTGAGCCACGTTCCGGACTGGTGCAGGGGCGGGCGTCGGATTAGGCTCGCCCCATGTCCGATCCCGCCCTCACCTATTCCCCCGATCAGGCCCACGCCCATGACCGCATCAGCGAGATGCTGCGCAGCACCGGGATCGATCTGGAAGATGACCTGCTGACCCCGCCCCGCGACGGCAAGACCGAGGTCATGGCCGTGATCGGCAAGGCAGGATCAGGCAAGACCTTGCTGCTGGCGCAACTCTACAAGGCGCTGAGGCAGGCCGGGGTGGAGATTGTTTCCGGCGATTGGGAAGGCAAGCGCCGCCCTGACCGGCGCACCCTCGCGATCCTTGCGCCCACCAACAAGGCTGCCAGCGTGCTGCGAACGCGCGGCGTGCCCGCCACCACGATCCACCGCATCCTCTATACCCCCGTCTATGACCCGGAATACGAGCGCATTGCCGACTGGCTTGCCGGACAAGGCGAGCGCCCCGAGATCGAGAAACTGAGTGATCAGGCGCTTGATCGCGCCCATGCCTTCTATCAGACCAACAATTCCATCCCCGGGGCGCTTGCGGCCGCAGGGCTGCGCGGCTCGGACTTCATCAGCGGATGGAAGCGCCGGGAAGAGCCGCTCGATGTGGGCTTTGTCGATGAGGCCTCGATGCTCGACGAAAAACAGCTTGCGGACCTCACGGAGATCTTCCCCACGCTGCTGCTTTTCGGTGATCCGGCGCAGCTGCCCCCTGTCAAGGGCGAAGGCGGCGGCATGGTGTTTGACAGCCTGCCTGCTCCCGCCCGGCTGGAACTGAGCCGCGTGCATCGGCAGGATGCGGATAACCCCATTCTCGATCTGGCCCATGCGCTGGCCGATCCGGAGGTGGATTTTCACACCTTCGAGCGACTGGTGGAAGAGGCCGCCGCCCGGGACGAAAGGGTGGTCCGGGCGCAGCGGGTCGAGGTGGACATGATGGCGCGCAGCCCGGTCCTTGTCTGGCGCAATGCCACGCGGATCCGCCTGATCAATGCCTTCCGTGCGGTGCATGGCGCACCGGACACTGCGCTGCTGCCCGGAGAGCCGCTGATCTGCGACGGGCTGGAGCTGCCCCTCAAGCACCGCAAGAAACGCCTCGACCTGGAGGCGCGAGGCCTGATCAAGGGGGCGCAGGTGATCTATCTGGGTCCGGGGCGCAAACCCGGCTTCTCAAGGCTGCATGTGATCGGCGCGGAAGAGCCGCAGATTTCGGCCGCCTCCATCGTCAAGATCGAGAAACCCGGCGAGGAAGAGCCCTTCATCCCCTTTGCCGCCGGCATGGGCGCCACCTTCCTGCATGGGGCGGCCGTGACGATCCACAAGGCGCAGGGCAGCCAATGGCGCGATGTTCAGGTCTTTTCCCCCGACATCTACGCCGCCGCCCGCATGGGCCGCAGCGAGGCAGGCCAGCCCTTGTGGAAGCGCCTTGCCTATGTGGCGATCACACGCGCCGAGGAACGTCTGCTCTGGGTGGTGCGCAACCGCCTGTCGAAACCGCTGGAGCCTTTGAGCGTGGATGATCTGCGCGCGGCCCCTGCCCCGCTTGCTTTGGAGAACGAGACATGAAAGCAGCCATTGTTACCGGCGCGAGCGGCGGCATCGGCCGGGCCACGGCCGAACTTCTGCTCGAGGATGGCTGGACAGTGGGCCTGATCGCGCGCCGCGCCGACAAGTTGCACGAAATCGATCATCCCAACGCCCTGCCGCTCCCCTGTGACGTGACAGATGCCCCCGCGATGGAAGCGGCCTTTGCCCGCTTCGTGGCCGAGACCGGCCGGCTTGACCTGCTTTTCAACAATGCCGGCATGTTCGGGCCCGCCTGCCCGCCCGATGAGGTGAGCGTCGAGGCGTTTGACGCGGTGGTTGCCGTCAATCTGCGGGGCATGTTCATCGCCGCACGGCTCGCCTTCGGGCAGATGCGCAGGCAGGTGCCCCAAGGCGGGCGGATCATCAATAATGGCTCGGTCTCGGCCCATGTGCCGCGCGAGAACTCGATCTGCTACACCACCACCAAACATGCCATCACCGGCCTGACCCGAAGCCTCAGCCTTGACGGGCGCGACCTCGGCATCGCCTGCGGCCAGATCGATATCGGCAATGCCGAGACCGAGCTTGTGGCCGAACTCAAGGCACGCCAGCCAGACATGCCGACCATGGCGCTGGCGGATGCCGCACGCGCGGTGTTGCAGATGGCGCAACTGCCCCTCACGGCCAATGTGCAATTCATGACGATCATGGCCACGCGGATGGCCTATATCGGCCGGGGGTGAGGGATGCCGCAAGGAGCCTGCCCGCGCCGAGGGCGGCGGCTTCGGATAGATCAACGAGGGGAAACGCCATGAAACTCATCTCCGCCGGCCCATCGCCATTCGTCCG
>SLDH01000379.1 GCA_007125415.1 Roseovarius sp. | reverse complement strand
GCCGTTGCCATGGGCTGCAACAGCAACAAGGGCCAACAGGCCATGTCCTGCGCCGACGGCAGCACCTGGGATGCAAACACGCAGACCTGCGTGCCCATCGTCAGCAGCTAAGCGCGGCTTCAGCCGTCCAGAAGACCTCCGGATTTACCGGTGGTCTTTTGCGTTCCTTAGAGATTTTTTCACTCTCGCTCCCTACTGCTCTTTCGACAGCTATGAGGACCGGTATGAGTGATGCAACTCCGCTGGCGCGGATCGAACCGCGTCAGATCAGCGTTGAGCGGGCGGCGCGGTCAGGCGCGTCCGGGCTGTCTCGCCGGCAGAAGGCGGCCATCGTGGTGCGGTTTCTTCTCAATGAAGGGGCCGAGGTGCCGCTTTCAGAGCTGCCCGAACCGCTACAGGCAGTTCTCACGACACAGATGGGCTCCATGCGCTATGTGGACCGGCAGACCCTGGCCGAGGTCGTCGCCGAGTTCGCAGCCGAGCTCGAGGCGATGGGCCTGACCTTTCCGCGCGGTGTCGCGGGCGCGCTTACCGCACTGGGCGGGCGGATCAGCCCGCAGACCGCCGCGCGGTTGCGCAAGGAGGCCGGTGTACGTCAATTCGGAGAGCCGTGGGAACAGGTGCGTGCCGCCACTCCGGAACAGCTTCTGCCCATCCTTCAATCGGAAAGTACGGAAGTGGCGGCGGTGCTTCTGGCCAAGCTCGATGTGGCCCGTGCCGCCGAATTGCTGGGCCAGTTACCCGGGCCTGCGGCGCGCAGCATCGCCTACGAGATGTCACGCAGCGGGGCTGTCTCTCCGCAGGCGGTGGACCGGATCGGACTGGCGCTGGCGGCTCAACTGCATGACCGGCCGGAAACCGCCTTCGCCGACGGGCCGGCCGAACGGATCGGTGCCATTCTGAACTACTCCGCCTCCGCCACCCGCGACGATGTGCTGACCGGGCTTGAGGAGACGGACCGAGATCTGGCCGCCCTCGTCCGCAAGGCAATCTTCACCTTTGTGCACGTGCCTGATCGTGTCAATCCGGTCGATATTCCGAAGGTCCTGCGCGAGATTGATCAGGCGACATTGCTCACCGCGCTGAAATATGCCGAAGAGGCAGAACTCGGAAACGTCGCCGACTTCATTCTCGACAACATTTCCAAGCGCATGTCCGAGAGCCTTCGCGAGGAATTGCGGGAACTCGGTCGCGTCAGGCCCAAGGATGGCGAGGATGCCATGACGGAAGTCGTCAACGCCATTCGCACCCTTCAGGCCGATGGCGAGATCGAACTGCGCACAGTGGAAGAGCAGCCACAGACCGCGCCGGAGCAAGCCTCACCCGGGTGATAACTGCACCGCAGCATCATCCGCGCGGTGCCCGAAAATCCCATTTTCGGTCCGGAATTTTGCGAAAATTCCGGGCCCGGTCAGACCCATTTCGCCAAAGGCGGCAGGCTCATCAGCACGGCATTCGCATCATGGCCCGTCGCCAGGCCGAATTTCGTGCCTCGGTCATAGACGAGGTTGTATTCGGCATAGAGCCCGCGATGCACAAGCTGCACCTCCTTCTCGGCCTCACCGAATGCCGTGCGGCGGCGGCGCTTCACCAAGGGGAGGTAGGCCGGCAGGAAAGCCCGGCCGATATCCTGGGTCAGCGCGAAATCCGCGGCCCAGTCGCCGCTGTTGCGATCATCCATGAAGATGCCGCCCACGCCCCGTGCGCGCTTGCGGTGAGGAATGTAGAAATACTCATCCGCCCAGGCCTTCAGCTCCGGGTAGAGCCCTGCTCCATGAGCTTGCAGATGACGCGCTTGCTGGTCATGAAAATGCGCGGTGTCTTCCTCGTATTCGATGCACGGATTGAGATCCGAGCCGCCTCCGAACCACCACGCGCCCGGCGTCCAGAACATCCGTGTGTTCATGTGCACCGCCGGGCAATGCGGGTTCTGCATATGCGCAACAAGGCTTATTCCGCTGGCCCAGAAGCGCGGATCATCCGACATGCCCGGTACCCCGCGCGCCGCCATTGCCGCCTGAGCCTGCGACCCCAGCGTGCCATAAACCTCCGAGACGTTCACGCCCACCTTCTCGAAAACCCGCCCCCCGCGCATCACGCTCATCAGCCCGCCGCCCGCATCGCTGCCATCGTCGCTGGCTCGCGTCGTCTCGCTCACTTCGAAACGCCCTGCCGGCATCTCGCTGAACGGGCCTTCCGAATGGCTGTCTTCCAGCCCTTCGAAAGCGGCCACGATCTCATCGCGCAACGTCCGGAACCAGGCCGCAGCGCGCTGTTTTTCCTCATTCATATCCGACATGTCAGCCCCCTTCCCGCGTTGCCTCCATCAATGCGCCGGAACGGTGACGGAATCAAGCAGGCTGCGGCCGCCATCGATCGTCAGAATCTGCCCGGTCATGAAGCTCGACGCGTCGCTGGCCAGATACTGCACAGCGCCGGACAGTTCCGATGCAGAGGCGATGCGCCCGAGCGGGGTGTGGGATTCGATATCCAGCCGCCAGGCCGCATCGTCGCGCAACGCATCCTTCAGCGAGGCGGACATGACCGAGCCGATGGCCACCGCATTGACGCGGATGCGGTGGGGGGCCAGCGCCACCGCGAGGCTCCGCGTCATCTGGTCGAGCGCTGCAGAGGAGACCGAATAGGCCAGCAAGTCGGGGTGGGTCCGGTGCGCGGCGATGGACGAGAGATTGACGATGGATCCGGCCATTCCCTCCTCGCGCCCCTCGGCCTGTTTGATCATCCGCTTCGCCACTAGCTGGCTGAGGCGCAGTGCGGAAATCAGGTTCTGATTGAGGAGCGCCGTCACCGCATCATCATCGGCGTTGAGCGGATCGGACGGGATTACCTGCCGTGCGGCATTGACAAGGATATCGACTTCGTCAAAGGCGTCGAGCGTTGCCGAGAGCAGATTGGCCAGCGTCAGACGTTCGCGCAGATCCCCGGCGAAGGTACGGATATTACCGTCGTCCAGATCCGGCCCCAACTCCTTTTTCAGATGCACCTCATCGCGGTCCGCGAACATGACATTCGCCCCCTGATCGGCGAAATGGCGGCCTACGGCAAGGCCGATTCCATTGGCCCCGCCCGTCACGATTGCAGTTTTTCCGGAGATTGACATCGACATGGCAAGCGGTCCTTTCGCTGACCCAGGATAAAGAGCTTATCGCAAATCAGCGTCGGGGGCGAGTGGGGCGTGATGCATGCAGGATCCTGAACCGTGTGTCACCCGCCACCTCCCTGACCTGCGCGAAGAGCGCTTCGAGCGTGCGCTCATAGGGCAGATGCCGGTTGGCCACCATCCACAGATCGCCCTTCGGTTTCAGGATCGACGCGGCGGCGGCAATGAAGGCGCGTCCCAGATCGGGGTCGGCACTGCGCCCGGTATGAAAGGGCGGGTTCATCACCACGGCGTCGAGCTTCGCGGGGGGGGTCCAGCGCGTGGCATC
>SLDH01000268.1 GCA_007125415.1 Roseovarius sp. | reverse complement strand
GCATCAGCGCCTACCCAGACAGGCGCTGCCCTCATTTCTTCGCCCATACCGAGTCATGCAGAGGTCTTGATCATGACCGAGGGGCCCAAACCGATCCAACCTGACCGATAGGCAATCCTGCGTCTGTCCTGGCCCTTGACATTGCAGCGCCTGAGGCGGAACCCTCAACCGGCCAGCAAGGAGGCCCGCCATGTCCAACGATCCGCTTCTCCAGCCCTATCAGCTCAAGCATCTGACGCTGAGAAACCGGATCATGACAACGAGCCATGAACCCGCCTATCCCGAAGACGGCATGCCCAAGGCGCGCTATGCCGCCTATCACGCCGAGCGCGCCAAGGGAGGTGTCGCGCTGGCCATGACAGCGGGCTCTGCGAGTGTTTCCCGCGACAGCCCGCCGGCGTTCAACAACATTCTGGCCTACAAGGACGAGGTGGTGCCCTGGATCAGGCAACTGACCGATGCCTGCCACGAGCATGGCTGCGCGGTGATGATCCAGCTCACGCATCTGGGGCGCCGCACCGGCTGGAACAAGGGAGACTGGTTGCCCTCGATCTCGTCCAGCAAGCACCGGGAGCCGGCGCATCGGGCCTTTCCCAAGCGTGCGGAAGACTGGGATATCGAGCGGATCATCAGCGATTTCATCGACGCGGCCGAGCGGATGAAGGAAGGCGGCATGGACGGGATCGAGCTTGAGGTTTACGGCCATCTGCTCGATCAGTTCTGGTCGCCGCTGACCAATGATCTGGAGGGGCCCTATGGCGGGCACTCGCTCGACAGCCGGTTGAAGCTGCTCCTGGATGTGCTGACAGGCACCCGCAAGCGGCTGGGCGATGAGTTCATCATCGGCCTGCGCTACACCGCCGATGAGGCGGAGGCGGGCGGTATCACCCCGGAAGAAGGCCTCGAGATCTCCAAACGGCTTGCCGCCACCGGCCTCGTGGATTTTCTCAATGTGATCCGGGGGCGCGTGCATACCGATCCGGCCCTCACCGATGTGATCCCCGTTCAGGGCATGAAATCGGCGCCGCATCTGGATTTCGCAGGCTCGGTCAGGGCCGCCACCGGCATGCCCACTTTCCATGCCGCCCGCATCCCCGACGTGGCCACGGCGCGGCATGCGGTGCAGGCGGGGCTTCTCGACATGGTGGGCATGACGCGCGCCCATATGGCCGACCCGCATATCGTGCGCAAGATCATGGAGGGCCGCGAGGAGGATATCCGCCCCTGTGTCGGTGCGACCTATTGCCTTGACCGGATTTACGCGGGCGGCGAATCCTTTTGCATCCACAATGCCGCCACGGGCAGGGAGCTTTCCATGCCGCACGAGATTCCGCCCGCTCCGGCGCGCAAGCGGGTGGTGGTCATCGGCGCGGGCCCGGCGGGGCTGGAAGCGGCGCGCGTGGCCGCCGAGCGCGGCCATGAGGTGACGGTGTTCGAGGCCCAGCCCGAGCCGGGCGGGCAGGTGCGCCTCACGGTGCGCAATCCGCGCCGTCGCGAGATGATCGGCATCATCGACTGGCGGATGGCGCAATGCGCGGCGCGGGATGTGACATTTCATTTCAACACCTGGGCCGAGGCGGCGGATGTGACAGCACTGAACCCCGATGTGGTGATCGTGGCCACCGGCGGGCTGCCCAACGGCGAACTCTTCGAGGCAGGGCGCGACCAGCCGCATGTGGTGAGCGCGTGGGATCTGATCTCGGGCGATGTGAAACCGGGGCAGGAGGTGCTGATCTATGATGAAAGCGGCGATCACCCGGGCCTGATGGCCGCCGAGGTGGCGGCGGATGCGGGATCACATGTCGAGGTGATGACCCCGGACCGCACCTTCGCGCCCGATATCATGGGCATGAACCTCGTGCCATACATGCGCGCGCTGCAGGACAAGGATGTGACCTTCACGGTGACAAGGCGGTTGCGCGATGTAACCCCCGATGGCAACCGTCTGCGCGCCACGATCGGCACCGATTACAGCGCGCATACACATGAAAAGACCTATGATCAGGTGGTGGTGAATTACGGAACCATGCCGCTCGATGATCTCTATTTCGATCTCAAGCCGCAGTCGCGCAATCTTGGCGCGGTGGATCACGACGCCCTGATCGAAGGGCGAGCGCAGGAGATCAGCCGCAATCCCGACGGCGGCTTTCAGCTTTTCCGGATCGGAGACGCGGTGAGCGCGCGCAACACCCATGCCGCCATCTATGATGCGCTGCGGCTGCTCAAGGAAATCTGACTTGCGCTCAAAGCAGACCATCCATGTGATCTCGGCCCATGCCGAGGGCGAGGTGGGCGATGTGATCGTGGGGGGCGTGCTGCCCCCGCCCGGCGAGAGCCTCTGGGCGCAGAGCCGCTGGATCGCACAGGACGAGAGCCTGCGCCGCTTCATGCTGAACGAGCCGCGAGGCGGGGTGTTTCGCCATGTCAATCTGCTGGTGCCGCCCAAACACCCCGAGGCGCAGGCGGCCTGGATCATCATGGAGCCCGAGGACACGCCGCCCATGTCGGGCTCCAACGCGATCTGCGTGGCCACCGTGCTGCTGGATGGGGGCCTCATCCCCATGCAGGAGCCGCAGACAGAGCTTCTGCTGGAAGCGCCCGGTGGCCTCGTGCCCGTGCGCGCGGCCTGTCGCGATGGCAAGGCCGAGCGCATCTTCGTGCGCAATCTGCCCTCCTTTGCGGCTGCACTCGACCAGCGGCTCGAGGTCGAGGGGTTGGGCGCGCTCACCGTCGATACCGCTTATGGGGGTGACAGCTTCGTCATTGTCGATGCGGCAGCACTCGGCTTTGCGCTGAACGCCGATGAGGCGCGTGACCTTGCAAGGATGGGCGTGAGGATCACCGATGCGGCGAATGCGCAACTGGGGTTTCATCATCCCGAAAACCCCGATTGGCGGCATATCTCCTTCTGCCTCTTTGCCGGGCCGCTCGGGCAAGGCGCCGACGGGCTCGATACGTCCTCTGCCGTCGCCATTCAGCCGGGCAAGGTGGACCGCTCGCCCACCGGCACGGCCCTGTCGGCCCGCATGGCGGTGCTGCACGCGCGCGGGGTGATGAAGACCGGTGATCGCCTGACCGCGCGCTCGCTGATCGGCTCGAGCTTCGGCGGTGAGATCCTCGGGGAGACGCAGGTCGGAGAGGTGCCGGCCATCCTGCCCGAGATATCGGGGCGCGGTTGGATCACCGGCATCCATCAGCACATGCTCGACCCGGATGATCCCTGGCCGCTCGGCTATCGTCTCGCGGATACATGGGGCGCGGGATAGCGTGCCCGCCGATCAGGTTGAGGGATGACTTCCGGACGGTATCGCGTCGGTCCATAGCAAGGCGCTAAATGGGAGTCATCCTTGCCCCGGGGCGATCAGCACGGGCATTCGCCCGCCCGCCCTCCCGCCCGTCCGCCCGTCAAACCGCAGGTTTGCCTTCGGCAAAACGGGGCGGGCGCATTCTG
>SLDH01000039.1 GCA_007125415.1 Roseovarius sp. | reverse complement strand
CTCCATCGCAGCGTCATCCCCCATGGCATGGCCGCCAAACTTGATCACGACGATGGCTCCATCATAGCGCTGCAGAAAAGGCAACGCTTCGGAGAGGGTGCGGGCAGTGGCAATCCAGTCGCGGTTCATGTGCTGCTTCTTCATCTGTGGTCCCTCGGATCAGAGCGGGCTTATCCCCTGATGAGCCCGTCACTGCAAGACGTTAGTCAAGCGCGGCGATGGTCGCTCTGAGCGTCTCCATGCCCAGTCCGGTTTCGCTGGACGTTTCGATGATTCCGGGAAAGGCGGCAGGATGCGTGGCGAGACGTTCGCGCACCTGCGCGAGCATCGGTCCACGCGCGGAGGACTTGATCTTGTCGGCCTTGGTGAGGACGCATTGGAAGGTAACGGCGGCACTGTCCAGCAGGCTCATGATCTCTTCATCCACGGGCTTGATGCCATGGCGGCTGTCGATCAGCACGAAGGCCCGGCGCAGCGTGGCACGGCCCGACAGATACCGTTTGAGCAGCGCCTGCCATTTTTCCACCTTCGCCAGTGGTGCATTCGCATAGCCGTAGCCCGGCAGGTCCACCAGATAGCTGTGGTTGCCCAGCGCAAAATAATTGATCTCCTGCGTGCGCCCGGGCGTGTTCGAGGCGCGCGCAAGCGCCTTGCGCCCGGTCAGCGCATTGATCAGGCTGGATTTGCCGACATTCGACCGCCCTGCAAAGCAGACCTCCGCACGGTCGGCATCGGGCAGGCTCGACATGGCCACGACTCCCTTGACGAAGGTTACCTCTCCGGCGAAGAGCTTGCGACCCTGCTCGGCGCTCTGCGCATCGGGAGCTTCGGCAATGGGGAAAGGCGGCGCCATCACATCGGTGTCCGGGGCGCTGTCACTTCTTGGTTGTCCCCGGCTCTTCCCGCGCGCGCTTCCTGAAGCCCTGCACGATGTTGCCGAAGACATCCGGCTTGTAGCCCTGGCTGCGCATGATCAGATATTGCTGCGCGAAAGTGATCACGTTGTTGGCGATCCAGTAGAGCAGCAGCCCGCTGGCAAAACTGCCCAGGATGAACATGAATACCCACGGCATCCAGGCAAAGATCATCTGCTGGGTCTTGTCGGTGGGAGCCGGGTTGAGCTTTTGTTGCATCCACATCGATATGCCCAGAAAGAGCGGCAGGATACCGATGAAGATCAGCGCGAGGATCGAGCCGGGCTCGGGCCCGGACCACGGCAGCAGTCCCCAGAGGTTCAGAATCGAGGACGGGTCGGGCGCGGAGAGGTCCTTGATCCAGCCCACCCACGGCGCATGGCGCAACTCCAGCGTGACGAAGATCACCTTGTAGAGCGAGAAGAAGATCGGGATCTGCAACAGGATGGGCAGGCATCCCGAGGCCGGATTCACCTTTTCCTTCTTGTAAAGCTCCATGATCTCCTTCTGAAGCGCCTGCCGGTCGTCGCCGGCGCGTTCCTTGATCTGCTCCATCTGCGGCTGAAGTTCTTTCATCTTCGCCATGGAGACATAGGATTTATATGCCAGCGGCAGCAACACCGCCTTGATCAGAAGGGTCAGGGCGATGATCGACCATCCCATGTTTCCGATGAACACGTTGAGGTAATGCAGCACCGCGAAAATGGGCTTTGTCAGAAAGAAGAACCAGCCCCAGTCAATCGAATCGAGAAAGCGCTCCACGCCCTGCTCGTTCTGGATGCGGCGGATCACATCCCATTCCTTGGCGCCCGCGAAGAGCCTTGTTTCGACACTGGCCTCGGCACCCGGCGCGAGAACCTGTGTGGGCATCACGGTTTCGGCCTGGTAGATATCGCGGCGCGGGTCGAATTTCTTGACGGATTTGAACGCGCTGCCCGGCTCGGGAATAAGCGTCGCCATCCAGTAATGATCGGTGAACCCGATCCAGCCATTTTCCTCGACCTGGATCACCTCCGCCTGCGCCCCTTCGCGCGGGTTGAAATCGAACTTGGCCATGTTGGAATACTTGATTTCCGAGAGCTGCCCATCGGACATGGAGATGAGGCCCTCGTGCAGGATGAAGAAATTCTTCATGTCCTGCGGCACACCATGGCGGGCAAGAATGCCGTAGGGCGCGAGCGATACCTGTGCCGAGCCTGCATTGACCACAGATTGCGTGACGGTGAAGAGATACTCCTCATCCACAGCGATCTGCCGGCGGAATGTCAGGCCGACATCATTCTGCCATTGCAGCGTGATCGGGCTGTCGGGGGTCAGCTTCTCGCCCTCCACAACCTCCCAGACGGTGTTGGCCGTCGGCACGTCCTCGGCGGTCAGCCCGGCGCCGGGTGCCCAGCCATAGAGCGCATAGTAAGGGGAGGCGCTACCGACGGGAGACAGCAGGTTCACGATGGGCGAGTCCGGCTCCAGCGTTTCCCGGTAGTCCTTGAGCGACAACTGGTCGATCCGTCCGCCCTGCAGGGAAATCGTGCCGATGACCGCTTCCGACTCGATGGGCAGGCGCGGTGCATCGGCCACGGCGGCTTGCGTTTCCTGAGGCTCGGGCGCGGGGCCATCGAGCGTCGCCGTTGGGGCGGAGACCATGCTGTCGTCAATGGTCTCGGTCGTCACCGTTTCTTCGAGGCCGGGTTCAGGCAGTTCCGGTGGCGGGAAAAGGACAAACCAGAGCAGGATCACTGCAAAGCTGAGCGCCGTTGCAAGAATGAGGTTTTTGTTCTGATTGTCCATTGCGGGTGGCCATTTCCCTGTAAACGCTACCCCCGGGGTTCAACAGAGTGCGGGCAGAAAGGTCAAGCAGATTTCCCCTATTGCCTTGATCTGGCCACGGGGACGGCACGGATCAACCGGTCTTGCGGCCGATTTCCGGGGGGGACTGGATCTTGCCCAGATGGGCTGTTGCCCAGGCCAATGTCTTGTCGAAGGGCATGGGTCGCGCAATGCCGAAACCCTGCACATATTGGCAGCCGAGTTGCGCGAGCATCGCATGTTCCCCGGCGGTCTCGACCCCTTCGGCAAGAGTTTCAAGCTCCAGCCGGTCCGCCATGGTCAGGATTGCCGAGACGAGCCGCTGTTGCGCAGGGTCTCGATCCACCTTCAGCACGAACGACCTGTCGATCTTGAGGCGGCTCACCGCGAAGCGGCGGATCGAGGAGATGGAGGCATGGCCCGTCCCGAAATCGTCAAGATCGATCAGGCAGCCGAGCGCCGCCAACCCGTTGATATTGCGCGTGACGACATCATCGGGCGAGGTGGACACCACGGTCTCGAGGATTTCGACCATCAGCCGGTCGGGGGCGAGGTCGAAACGGTCAAGCTCCCATTCGATCCGCTCGAGAAGGCGCGGGTTGCGCAGTTCGGCGGGTGCGAAATTGACCCCGACCCGGGGAATGTTCAGCCCGGCCATGTCCCATGACTTCAGGGCGTGCAGCGCATTGTAGAGCATCACCTCCCCCAGACGCTCCATCCTGCCGGCCTGTT
>SLDH01000199.1 GCA_007125415.1 Roseovarius sp. | reverse complement strand
GACGCTGATGCGGCATACTTTCGCCTCCGAGACCTTCTCGGTTCTGGGCATCCAGATCATCGGCGGGATGCAGACGCTCATGTTCCTCGCCTTCTTCGCGAGCTTTGCGGTCAAGATGCCCATGTGGCCGGTGCATACCTGGCTGCCGGACGCGCATGTGCAGGCCCCGACCGCTGGCTCGGTCGTTCTGGCGGCCATTCTGCTCAAGATGGGGGGCTACGGCTTCCTGCGGTTCAGCCTGCCGATGTTCCCCATCGGCGCAGAAATCATGACGCCGCTCGTGCTGTGGATGAGCGCGATCGCCATTGTCTATACATCGCTCGTGGCGCTCGCGCAGGAGGACATGAAGAAGCTCATCGCCTACAGTTCCGTGGCGCATATGGGATACGTGACCATGGGTATTTTCGCGGCCAATCAGCAGGGCATTGATGGCGCGATCTTCCAGATGATCAGCCATGGCTTCATCTCCGGCGCGCTCTTTCTCTGCGTCGGGGTGATCTATGACCGGATGCATACCCGCGAGATCGACGCCTATGGCGGGCTTGTGAACCGGATGCCGGTCTATGCGCTCATGTTCATGCTGTTCACCATGGCCAATGTGGGCCTGCCCGGCACCAGCGGCTTCGTGGGAGAGTTCCTGACGTTGGTCGGTGTCTTCCAGGTCAATACCTGGGTGGCGCTGGTGGCCACATCCGGGGTGATCCTGTCGGCGGCTTACGCGCTGTGGCTCTTTCGACGGGTTGTGCTGGGCGATCTCATCAAGGAGAGTCTGAAATCCATTTCGGATATGGGCCCCCGGGAAAAGGCCATCTTCGCGCCACTCGTGCTTATGACGATCCTGCTCGGGGTCTATCCCAAGCTGGTCACCGATATCACCGGGCCCTCCGTGGCCGCACTTGTGCAATCCTATGACACGGCCCTCAGCGACGCGGAAAGCACCACCCGCGTTGCGGCCGCGTCACAGTAGGGAGATCCGGACATGACAGCGGCTGATCTCAATGTCATCCTGCCGGAAATCGTTCTGGCGGTCAGTGCCATCGCGGCGCTTCTCGGCGCGGTCTACACGGGCAAGGACCGGCTGGCGGTGCCCATGGTCTGGGGGGCTGCAGCGCTTTTCGTGCTGCTTGCCTTCTGGATCGGCACTTCCGGTGACGGCACCACGCGCGTGGCCTTCGGCGGGATGTTCCACGATGACGGCTTTGCCCGCTTCTCGAAAGTGATGATCCTGCTGAGCGCTGCTGCGGTGCTGGTTCTGGGGCAGGAATACATGGCGCGGCGGGATATCCTGCGCTTCGAGTATCCCGTTCTGATCGCGCTGGCGGTTGTGGGCATGATGATGATGGTGTCTGCCGGAGATCTGATCGCGCTCTATATGGGGCTGGAGTTGCAATCGCTCGCCCTTTACGTGGTGGCCTCATTGCGCAGGGACAGCACCAAATCCACCGAAGCGGGGCTGAAATACTTCGTTCTGGGCGCGCTCAGCTCGGGATTGCTGCTTTATGGCGCGTCACTCACCTATGGCTATGCCGGCACCACGCTCTTTTCGGGCATCATCGCATCGGCCGAAGGGCAGGCCCCGCTCGGCCTGCTGATGGGGCTGGTCTTCGTGCTCGCCGGGCTGGCCTTCAAGGTATCGGCTGTGCCCTTCCATATGTGGACACCGGATGTATATGAAGGGGCGCCCACGCCTATCACCGCCTTTCTGGCCACGGCGCCGAAAGTGGCTGCGATGGCGCTTTTTGCGCGCGTCATGCATGATGCCTATGGTGGTGTGGTTGGCGACTGGCAGCAGATCGTGGTGGTGTTGTCGGTTCTGTCGATGTTCCTGGGCGCGATTGCGGCGATCGGGCAGCGCGACATCAAGCGGCTCATGGCCTATTCGTCGATCGCGCATATGGGCTATGCGCTCATGGGTCTTGCGGCCGGAACAGCCTTTGGCGTGCAGGCCATGCTGATCTACATGGCGATCTACGTGACGATGAATATCGGCACCTTCGCCTTCATCCTGTCGATGGAACGGGACGGCCAGCCTGTCACCGATATCGAGAGCCTCAGGATGTATTCGCGGGCCCAGCCCGGCCGGGCCATGGCCATGCTGATCCTGCTTTTCAGCCTTGCCGGCGTGCCGCCGCTGCTGGGCTTTTTCGGCAAGCTCTACGTTTTGCGTGCCGCCTATGAGGCGGATCTCATCTGGCTGGCTGTCGCCGGTGTCATCGCCAGCGTGATCGGCGCGTTCTATTACCTGCGGATCGTCTATTACATGTATTTCGGCGATGACGGCGACGGGGTGGAGACAAACCGCAATGTGGTGCAATGGGGCTTTCTGATGGCTTCTGCGGCGCTGATGCTCTTGGGGATCATCAACATGTTCGGTATCGAGAGCGTGGCGCAGGCGGCGGCGCTGACGCTTGTCAATTGACGAACCTTCATCCGGCCTTGCCCGAATGAGACGCGCCACAGGCGCGTCGCCTTATTGTTTTATGCCTCCGGCGGGAGTATTTCGAGAACAATGAAAGCGGTATGGCCCGAGGGGTATGGGCGCGAGATCCTTGCCGAGATCGACAGCACCAATGCGCAGGCCGCCCGAATGGCGGCGACGCTTTCGGGGCCCACATGGATCCTCGCCCTGAACCAGACCGCGTCGCGCGGGCGACGGGGGCGTGCCTGGGCCTTTCCCAGGGGCAATTTCGCGGCGACGCTGCTCATGCGCCCCGAGGAGGAGACCGCGCAGGCGGCGCTGCGGAGCTTTGTGGCGTCTCTGGCGCTTCACGATGCCTGCGTGGCCGTGACGGGGCGGGCGGAGGGGTTTGCGCTCAAATGGCCGAATGATCTTCTCCTGAACGGGGGCAAGTTGGCCGGAATCTTGCTGGAAAGCAGCGGGACGGGGGGGCGATTGTCGCATCTGGCGGTTGGGTTCGGGGTAAATCTGCTTGCAGCCCCGCACGCGGCCGAGGTGGAGGATGGCGCGCTGCGCCCTGTCGCCTTGCTGTCGGAGACGGGTATCGACATCGCACCGGAGGCGTTCCTGACATTTCTTGCCTGTGCTTACGCGGCGCGTGAGGCGGTGTTTCGCGCGCAGGGTTTCGCGCCGATCCGGCGGGCCTGGCTCGATAGGGCCGCTCGGCTTGGGGAGGTGATCACCGCCCGCACCAGCCGTGAAGTGATGACCGGCACCTTCGAGACGGTGGACGGGGCGGGCAATCTCATTCTATCAACCGCGAAGGCGCGACATGCCATTCCGGCGGCGGATGTCTTTTTCGAGCGGGGCGCAAATGCTTCTGGCGATTGATTGTGGCAATACCAACACCGTCTTTTCCATATGGGACGGGTCGTCCTTTCTGTGCACGCTGCGCACTTCCACGCATCACGCGCGCACGGCGGATGCCTATTTCACCTGGTTTTCGACATTGGTGAAGCATTACGGGCTGAAGCTGGAAATCACGGATGTGATCATTT
>SLDH01000023.1 GCA_007125415.1 Roseovarius sp. | reverse complement strand
CTTTTCGCTGACCGTCTGGTTTCTGGGGCCGCTCATCAGTCTTGGTTCGTGGCAGCCGCTGGTTTCCGTCGTGTCCCGGATCATTGCCATCGGCATCATCCTGTTGCTTGCGCTCAGCATCCTGCTTCTGATCGTTCTGCGCCGCTCGAAACGTGATCAGGCGATGGCCGAGGAAATCGTCGAATCGGTGGATGACGGAAATGAGAGTGACGAACTGGTCATTGCCGAACTGACCGAGTTGAAGGACAAGCTGCGCACGGCCCTGAACGCCCTGCGCAAGTCAAAGCTGGGCCGGATGCACCTTTACCAGTTGCCCTGGTATGTGATCATCGGCCCGCCCGGCGCCGGCAAGACCACGGCGATCGTGAACTCCGGGCTGAAATTTCCGCTGGTCAATGATCTGGGAAAGAATGCCATCGGCGGTGTGGGCGGCACGCGCAACTGCGACTGGTGGTTCACCAACGATGCCGTGCTGATCGACACGGCCGGCCGCTATACCACGCAGGACAGTGATGAAAGCGAGGATAACGCGGGCTGGCTGGGCTTTCTCAGATTGCTGAAGAAATACCGCAAGCGACAGCCCATCAACGGGGCAGTCGTGGCGATCTCGCTTTCGGATCTTTCCCTTCAGGATGAGGTCACAAGGCAGAATCACGCCGCCGCCATCCGGCGGCGCCTGCATGAATTGCGTGATGTGCTGGGCGTGCGCTTTCCGGTCTATGTGCTCTTCACCAAATCGGACCTGATCGCGGGCTTCACGGAATTCTTCGAGTCCATGGGCAAGGAGGAGCGCGAGCAGGTTTGGGGCTTCACCCTTCCCTTGCCCAAGAAGACCAAGGCGGAACTCAATCCCGTCTCCGCCTTCGACGAGGAATTCGGGTTGCTGCTGGGCCAACTCAACGCGCAGTCATTGGAGCGCATGCAGCAGGAGACCGATCACCAGCGCCGCAGCCTCATCGCGGGCTTTCCCGGGCAGGTCGCATCGGTGCGCGGCACGGCGCGGGCCTTTCTGGAGGATGTCTTCGAAGACAACAGGTTCGAGAAGCGCCATCTTCTGCGTGGGGTCTACTTCGCTTCCGGTACGCAGGAGGGGACGCCCATTGACCGGCTGATGATGGGAATGGCGCGCAATTTCGGCATCGGACGGCAGGCCATCGGCAGTGGGCGAGGCACCGGGCGGTCGTTCTTCCTGACACGCCTTTTCGAGGGTGTGGTCTTTCCCGAGGCCGGACTGGTCAGCGCCGATGACAAGGTCGAACGCCGCTACCGCTGGGCAAGGCGCGTCTCGGTCGCGGCGGCCGTGCTGGCAGCGGTTGGCATCAGCGCGCTTTGGGTGCGCAGCTATATGGGCAACAGCGCGCTGCTGGCCGAGGCGGCGGAGCAGGTGCGGGCATATCGCGAGGCCGCATCGGAAATCCCGCCCAGCCCCATCGCCGACAGCGACCTGCCCGGTGTGGTGCCCGCCCTCAACATACTGCGCGACATGCCGGCCAACCCCACCCTGTCGGATCCGGGCCCCGATCGCGAGCTCACCTATGGGCTCTATCAGGGCAAGATCATCGGCAATCAGGCTGCTCAAACCTATCGCGCGGCCCTCAATCAGCACTTCCTGCCCCGCCTGCTGCTGCGCCTCGAAGAGCAGATCCAGGCCAACATGAACAATACCGATTTCCTCTACGAAGCCTTGAAGATCTATCTCATGCTCGGCCAGCAGGGGCCGATGAGCCGGAACCTCGTGCGCGAATGGATGGAACTCGACTGGTCCGTGGCCTATTCCGGGCCCGGGCGTGAGCAGCTGCGCTCTGATCTCGAGGCGCATCTGGAAGCGCTGCTGTCGCAGCCGATGGACAAGATAGGGCTCAATGGGCCGTTGGTGGATCAGGTACAGACGCTCCTGACGGAAATGCCACTGGCGCAACGGGTCTATAACAGCATCATCAACTCGACCCGCGCCAAGGAGCTGCCCGCCTGGCGGCTCACCGATATCGGTGGTCCGGCAATTTCGCGTGTGATCGTGCGCTCGTCCGGCAAACCGCTGAGCGAGGGTATCGAGGGTATCTTTACCTATAACGGGTTCAACACGGTTTTCCTTGATGAAGCGTTGGGCGTGGCGCAACGCATCCAGAGCGAAAGCTGGGTTCTGGGTGAGCGCGGCGAGAGCGAACAGAGCGAGGCTGCGCTGCTGGCAATGAGCCGCGATGTGCTTGATCTCTATTACAACGACTACATTTCCCGCTATGACCAGATCCTCGGCGATATCGACATCATTCCGATGGAAAGCCTAAGCCATGCGGTGGAAATCACGAATGTCTTGTCCGGGCCCACATCCCCTCTGGTCAACATCCTCAACGCCGTGGCCGACGAGACGCGGCTGACCGAAGAGCGCGGCCCGGGCGGCACGGACGCGCTGGCCGACGGCGCGCGCGAGATCGGCGCGCTTGAATTGCAATCCTCACTCAGCAGCCGCAGTCAGATGTTTCTGAGCGCATTGCAAGGCGCGGCCGAGGTTCAGGGTGGTGCCCCGCCCAGCCCGCCGGGCAGCTATGTCGAGGAGCGGTTCGAGTGGTTGCAAGCGCTGGTGGAAGAGCCTCAGGGCCAGCCATCGCAACTTTCGGAACTGATGGGCCGGCTCACGGAGGTCTATCAGGAGCTCAACAAACTGTCTTTCTCCGGCGGTCTGGGCGCAGGCGACGCAACCGCAATCGTGCGCTTTCAGGAGGCGGCCAATCGGCTGGCCGGACCGATCCCGCGCTGGGCCACGCAGATCACCACCGGATCATCGGGTATCACCGCGGATGGCACCCGCGCCTCGATCAACAGCACATGGCAATCGCAGGTGCTGCCCTTCTGCGAACAGGCGCTGGACAACCGCTATCCGTTCAGTCGTCAGGCGCAGGCCGATGTCGCGTTGCGGGATTTTGCCCGGCTTTTCGCCCCCGGCGGGCTCATCGACACCTTCTTCAACGACAATCTGCGCGACCATGTCGATACACGGGCCCGGCCTTGGGCGTGGCAACGCGTCAACGATGCCGATCTCGGGATCAGCCAGGCTGTGCTGCAACAGATGCAATATGCCAGCGAGATCCGCGATGCGTTCTTCAGCGGCGGCGAAGAGCCTGCGATCAGCTTCCAGATGACGCCCGAGGCGCTTGATCCGAAGGCCACGCAGGTGACCCTGGAGATTGACGGGCAGAGTGTCGAGTTCCGCCACAACATGGCCCCGTCGCCCTCTGCAATCACCTGGCCCGGATCGGTGAGCATGGCGCGGGTGACCTTCCAGCCGACAGAGCAGGGCATCGGAAATTCGCTGGGTCGCGATGGCCCCTGGGCCTTGTTCAGGCTCCTTTCGGCGGCCGAGGTGCGGCGCACCAACGTTTCGGACCGCAACCGCGTGATCTTCAACGTGGGCGGGCGGATCGCGATCTTCCAGTTGCAGTCGGGCTCGGTCCTGAACCCGTT
>SLDH01000139.1 GCA_007125415.1 Roseovarius sp. | reverse complement strand
GGCCTCGTTCCTGTGAGGCTTTGACTCGGCTGCGGCAAACGTGGCATGGATGAGACATCAGGGTGCGAGGACACGGATTGTCGTCGCCTTCAAAGGTTGACGCTTCCCGGCTTCGCTCCTGGCAAATCAGTACGGCCTACCGGATCGCAGAAGCTTCAGGGAGAGAGATCATGGCAAGGATGATACCCCGTCTGCTTCTGGTTCTGATGTTTGCCGGGGCGGCACAGGCGCAGAATGTGCCGCCTCCGGCCGTGGTCGCAGTTCCCGCGGCCATCATGGAGCTTGAGGAAACCGCAACCTTCAACGGCCGCCTCGATGCGGACAGCCGCGTGACGCTGATGGCCCGTGTGAGCGGCATGCTGGAGGATGTCGGCTTTGCGCCCGGCGAGCATGTGGAAGAGGGGCAATTGCTCTTCCGGATCGAACCGGATCTCTACGAAACCCAGGTCACCGAAGCCCAGGGCGCGCTCAACGCCGCCGAGGCCGCGCGCGACCTGGCAAGGATCGAGCGGGACCGTCAGGCAGAGCTTGTTTCCCGTCAGGCCGCGGCACAGGCCGCTCTGGACAATGCCGGGGCCACGCTGGCGGCGCGCGAGGCAGATGTCATGCGCCTTGCCGCCGGGCTCGAGCGGGCCCGGCTCAACCTGTCCTACACGCAGATCACCGCGCCCTTTGCTGGCCGTATCGGCCCCGCGACCGTGGATATCGGCGCTTTGATCGGCCCCGAGACAGGGCCGCTGGCAACCCTGATCCAGCTTGACCCCATCCATGCCGAGTTTCCGGTGCCCACCGCGCTTTTGCGCAACTATCAGGAGCGCGTGGCGGCAGGTGAGGCAAGTCAGGACAGTGCCGTGACCCTGCAACTGGCCAATGGCAGCATTTATGAGCACGCCGGCGATGTGGATTTCGTGGATAGCGCGGTAACCGCCGGCACCGACAGTGTGCGGATGCGCGCGCGCTTCGAAAACCCCGAGGGCACATTGCGCGACGGGGAGCTTGTGCGCGTGACCCTCACCGCGCAGAGGCCCCGCGGCGAACTGGCGGTGCCGCAACAGGCGGTTCAGCGCGATATTCAGGGTGCCTTCGTGCTGGTCGTGGGTGAAGGCGAGATAGCCGAACAGCGCCGCGTCAGCGTGGGCCGCAGCACCCGGGGCATGGCCGTGATCAGCGACGGGCTTGCCGAGGGCGAGCGGGTGATTACCGAAGGTGTCAACAAGGTGCGCCCCGGCGCAGTGGTTGACGCAGCCCCGGCCGGAGACGGCTGATCATGCTTTCAGACATCTTCATCAACCGCCCGCGCTTTGCGGGGGTGATCTCCATCGTCATCTTCCTGGCCGGGCTGATCGCGCTCACGCGCATGCCGGTGGAGCAGTTTCCCGATATCGTGCCGCCGCAGGTTTCGGTGATCGCGGTCTATCCCGGTGCCGGGGCCGAGGTTACCGAACAGGCGGTCGCGCAGGTGATCGAGGATCAGGTGATCGGTGTGGACAACATGATCTACATGTCCTCCACCTCCGGCGCGGATGGCAGCTACATCCTCACGATCAGCTTTGAAGTGGGCACAGACCCCGACATGGCGATGGTCAACGTACAGAACCGTGTTGCCCTTGCAGAGCCGCTCCTGCCGCCCGAAGTCACACAAACCGGTGTGCGCGTGGCCAAGCGCTCTTCCTCGCTGCTCATGGGAGTGGCGCTTTATGCCGAGGATGATCGCGTCACCGGTGCTGATCTGACCAACTATACGCGGATCAACCTGCTTGATGCGCTCAAACGGGTGGACGGCGTGGGCGATGCCTCGCTCTTCGGTGCCAATCAGTTCGCCATGCGCATCGACCTCGATGTGGACCGGCTTGCCGCGCTGGATCTGACACCGCGCGATGTCATCGCGGCCTTGCGCAGCCAGAACGTGCAGGCGGCCATCGGGCGGGTCGGCGGCCGGCCGGTGACCGAAGACCCGGGCCTGCAACTGAATATCTCCACCGATGGGCGGCTGACCTCGCCCGAAGAATTCGAGCGGATCATCCTGCGCAGCACGCCCGATGGCGGTGTCCTGCGTGTCAGAGACGTGGCCGAAGTGACCCTCGGGGAATACAGTTCGGATGTGACGACCAGTTTCAACGGTGCACCGGCCACGCTGATCGGGATCTACCTCGCGCCCGGCGGCAATGCGGTGAACACCGCCGATGATGTGAAAGCCGCGATCGAGCGCGCGTCCGAACGCTTCCCGCCCGGCATGGCGGTCGAAATCGTGTCCGACAGTTCGGTCTTCGTGAAGGAGAGCATCAGCGAAGTGCAGCGGACGCTTTTCGAGGCCTTCGCGCTCGTGGTGTTCGTGGTCTTCATCTTTCTGGGCTCGCTGCGGGCAACCATCGTACCGATCATCGCGGTCCCCGTGGCGCTGGTGGGCACTTTCGCGGTGATGCTTTCCATGGGCTTCACGCTCAATACCGTGTCGCTGCTGGCGCTGGTGCTGGCCATCGGCATCGTGGTGGATGACGCGATCATCGTGGTCGAGGCGGTCGAAGCCAAGATGGCGGAAAACCCGGGCATGAGCCCGGCCGAGGCCGCCTCTGCGGCCATGGGCGAAATCACGGGCGCCATCGTTGCGACCACGCTGGTGCTCTTGTCGGTTTTCGTGCCTGTGGCCTTCATCCCGGGTATTTCGGGCCAGCTATTTCAGCAATTCGCCGTCGCGGTGGCCGTGTCCATGGTGATCTCGGCGATCAATGCGCTCACTCTTTCACCGGCGCTTTGTGCCATCATACTGAAGCCGCATCATGGCCCGAGGACAGGCATCCTCGGGCGCATCTCGGGCGTGATCGACACCGCGCGTGACAGATATACAGCCATTGCCGGTGCGCTTGCGCGGCGCGCGGTGCTGGGGCTCGTGCTGCTGGCGGGGGCGATACTGTCCACCGGTCTTCTGTTCAAGGCAGTGCCTACCGGCTTCCTTCCCTCCGAGGATCAGGGGTATTTCATCGTGGAGACACGCCTGCCCGAGGCCGCATCAGTAAACCGCACGGAGGCCGCACAGCGGCAGGTGGAAGAGATGCTCTCGGGCCTGCCCGGTGTGGAGAGTGTCACATCGGTCATCGGGTTTTCCATCCTCGATGGCATCACCAAGTCGAACGCTGCCTTCTCCCTCGTCTCGATGGAGGAGTTCGGCGCACGCACCACCGAGGAGACAACCGTTTTCCATGCCATAGGGCAGGCGATGCAGCAAGGCGCGGCCATCCGCGAGGCACAGGTGATCGCCTTCAACCTGCCGCCCATTGCCGGGCTGGGCAGCGGATCGGGCTTCGAGTTGCAGATGATCGACACGCAAGGCCGCAGCCCCGAAGAACTGGCCGCCACCGCGCGCGGGCTGTCCTTCGCGGCAAATGGTGATCCGCGACTTTCAGGGGTCTACACGACATTCTCCGCCGACAGCCCGCAACTCTTCCTCGATATCGACCGCGAGCGGCTCTATGCGCTGGG
>SLDH01000295.1 GCA_007125415.1 Roseovarius sp. | reverse complement strand
TCTCTTGAGCCAACAAACGGCCTGCTCAGCAACGCGAGCAAAACCATCCGCGTGTCAGAATGATTTCGCGCCTATCGTGAGTTTCTGGCCATATTGCGGTTGTGTAGTGCGATCCCTTCGTCGACATCGTCGAAATAGGTCAGCTTGCCATCTTCAAGCACCACAGCTGCGTCGCACAGGTTGCGGATCTGGCCCATTGAATGGCTGACCACCACAGCCCCGGCGTTCTTCATGCGTTCCTTGAACAATCGGTCGCTACGTGCCTTGAAGGCAGCATCGCCCACGGCGGTGACCTCATCCACCAGATAGGTGTCGAAGGCCACACCCATCGAGACACCGAAAGCCAGTCTTGACTTCATGCCGGATGAGTAGGTTCTGAGCGGCAGGTGAAAGTGGACCCCTAGTCCCGCGAAATCCTCGACGAAATCGATCAACTCATCGGTATCCACCCCGTAGATCCGCCCGATGAAACGGCAATTCTGTGCGCCGCTCAACTCTCCATGGAACGATCCCGCATACCCTACCGGCCAGGAAATGGCCCCGGTGGTGATGATCTCCCCCGAGCTGGGCGGCATGGTGCCCGCGATCATCTGCAACAGGGTCGATTTGCCGGCCCCGTTGCGCCCCAACAGCCCGATCGCCTGTCCATCGGGAAACTCCAGATCGACATTCTGCATGATGACCTTGCGGCGCCCATCGAGGACGAAATCCTTGGTGACATTCTCGAAACGTATCATGACCAGGCTTCAGCGGCGGTCCTTGATGGAATAGTAGATCAACACGCCGATCCCCCAGACAAGAAACAAGAACAACGCGGCCACGCTCAGCAGAGTGAGGCGCTTGGGATAAGCGGCCGTCTCTGCGCGGGTCGGTTCCATATAGGCGGCAAGATAGCGGCTCTTGCGCCGCGCCTCCGAGATCGCGCTGTCATGGGCCGCGCGTGCCGCGATATAGGCTTCCTGAGCGAACTCGCGATCGACAACCAACCCTTCATAGGCCCCGATGAGATTGGCAAAACCCTCGTCGTCAGGTTGTTGCAACTGCCCGGTTCCCCCGAGCTTTCTGCGTTCCTGCGAGATGCGTTCATCGATGACCACCAGCCGCCTTTGCGCCTGCTCGATGCGCGGATCAGATGGGCGTGCGGTGCCGCGCAACAGATCAAGCTCGATCAGCGCCTCGGCCTTCTGTGCCTGGAGGTTGCCAAGCAAGCCGGCCTGGCTGCGCAGGTCGAGTTCCGGATCGACGATCTGGTTGAGATTGCGAAAACGGGTCAAATCCTCACGGGCGGCGCGGAGCCGATCTTCGGCCTTTGTCAGTTCCTCACGGGTGTAGCGAATGCCGTCTTCCCGGGCGATGGCACTGAGCTGGTTGATCATGTCCGAGCTCTTCTCGAAGAGCCGTTCGGCGATGGTTGTTGCATCATCGGCGGTAAAGGCGCGCACCTCCACCTCGATCAGACCGGAGCCTGAACCGTAGGAGACCCGCACCATGCGATCCCAGTAGCGCATCAACTCCTCGATCGAGGCATCCGGCTCCAGCGCAAAGACCGGATCACCTTCGGGTTTCGACCATCTTGCACGCAGATCGATCTCGGCATCCATTTCGGACACCAGTTTCTGACTTTGCAGATACTCATAAAGGATATCCGTATCGGTTGAGGAACTCGTGCCCGAAAACACCGCCAGACCCGACAGCACATCCGTGGCGGAGCCTGCGTCTTCCCGCCGGACGGAAAACCCGACGCTCGACGCATATTGGTCCACGGCGACCGCCCACAGGTAATAGGCCGTGCCGCCCGTCGGCACGATCACGATCAGCACGAAGCTCAGGGCGATCATGAAATGTCTGAGCCGGGCAAAGGTCGAACTCACAGGCGGGCGGAGTGCGGGAACACGGGCCCCTTGCCCCCCTTGCGCCTCACCACGTTTCGGAATGGGAAGGTTATGTACCTTCGCCGGTTTCGGTGGTCGCGGCGCGGCCTTTTCCCCCGGGTGCGGCAGGCCCGCACGGCTGGTTTGATCCGGATCAGAGGACATCACATCGGCCTTTCAGGACGCTCTTTCGAAGTCTGACGCTGATGATATACTCTCTATCCATCAGATACCACTCAGATCGGATCACAATGCCTTCTGACGAATTCGCGCCACCCGTCCGTCCGCGCCAGCACCGGATCCGGTTCGGGAGTGTGCGCGCAATCATCGCGTTGATCCTGCGCGAGATGTCGACGAGCTATGGCCGCTCGCCGGGCGGATACCTCTGGGCGATCCTGGAACCGGCGGCATCGGTCGCATTTCTGACTGCTGTGTTTGCGGCATTCTTGCGCTCCCCTGCTCTGGGGACCAACTTTCCGATCTTCTACGCGACAGGCATGCTGCCCTTTTTGGTGTTCGTGGGATGTCATGCCAAGGTTGCCGGGGGTCTTACCTATTCCCGTCCGCTGCTGGCCTATCCGACCGTGACCTATTTCGACTCGCTGATGGCGCGTTTCCTGTTGGAGGTCATGACCAAGCTGCTGGTGAGCTATATCGTCTTCGCCACAATCCTGATCCTGTACGATACGCGTGTCAGCCTCGATTTCATGATCATATTCAAGGCCTATGCTCTGGTGGCGCTTCTCGGCTTCGGGGTCGGCTGCCTGAATTGCTACCTGTTCACCAGATTTCCTGTCTGGCAACGCGCCTGGAGCATCCTTACCGCACCGCTTTTCATCATTTCGGGCATCTTCTTTCTCTATGAACAGATACCCCAGCCCTATCAGGACTATCTGTGGTACAATCCGCTCATCCATATCACCGGGCTGATGCGGACCGGCTTTTATCCCACCTACCGGCCGGATTATATCAGCGAGATCTATATCGCCGGTGTGTCTTTGGTGTGCATGGCGTTGGGCTTGCTGCTGTTGCGCCGCTTTCACCGGGATTTGCTGACCAATAGCTGAGCCTGCTCGAACCCATCCGCCATCACCTTGGCAAGGCGATGGCGCAGGCCGGCCAGGCCGTTCTCGCGCCAGGCTCTGGCGCGCAGGCGGGCATCGCCCGCCACCAGCGCGTCGAGCATGGCAACCAGCACCTTGTCCCATTCCGCGATCTCGGCCCCCGGAAGGGGGCAGGGCGGCAATACGGGGCAAGGCGCCCCTTCGGCCTCGGCCAGCCGGGCAAGTCCTTCGCTCAGGGAATAGTGCAGCCCTGCCAACTGCTCAGGATCATTGAGCGGCGAGACCCCGGCGCGGATCTCCGGGTGATAGGGTTTCTCCTGAAACCAGCGCTCATCCGTCTCGAAATCCGCCAGGTCAGCCTCCGGGAGCAGATCCTGCAGACCGGCCCATGTGCCAAGCATCGTAGGGCGCAGCCTGTGGACATGCCGCGCCATGACCGACCAGAGCTTGCGCCCCGGCACGGGCGGGCACCAGCGCTGCACCACGAATTCCGTTGCCGCATCATGGGCGCTGGGGCGCAGGTGACGATGCCGGAGCAGGAGGCCGAGAAGCGCGGGGGATGAAGAGGCGTTGCGTCCGCTCGCCATGGGCAGGTCAACCCCTTGCCCGTCCGCAAAGCGCGTCACCGTATCCGGCAGGGCCGGGGCGATGCGCAGGCGGACATTCGGAATCTGCGACCAGATCTTCAGGTCCTGGGCAAAGCGATAGGGCATGTTTCCGCGATTCAACCAGGCATCGAGGCTGGGGACATTCCAGACACCCCATTGCCAGAAGGCGGCGTTGCTCCAGTCCACCACCGGGCGCAGAAACGCCACCACCTCTACCGGCGGATGGCCCCAGCGCGCGAGATTCGTGGCGAAGGCATATGGACGGCTGAGCCAGCCTTCATTGGACGCAATGGGCACATATCCTTTACGAAGCCCGGTTCGGCGCAACCCGTCAAGTGCCGGGAAGATCGCGGCATCCTTCTCGCCCGGGCGGATATTGGACCAGCTCACATAACCATAGGCCGAGGCCTGCGCCGCGATGCTTACATCACGTCCAAGCAGAACATGACCGCGGCTGCGCCCTTGCCAGAAGGCACTGTAGCGCAACCGCCGGCCTGTGGCGTCCACAAGATCAGGCGTCATGCTCAAGGCGCTCTGCAAGGCAGAACTGCCGCATTTCGGCGCGCCCACATGCAGGATCAGCTGCACAGGGGAGGAGGCCGCGCTCATGAGGCAGCTTCCGCTGCTTGATGCGCCGCCAATATCGGCTCGGGATCCATCCGATCGCCCTCCGGCAACGGCAGGACATGCCCGTTCGCAGCCGCCGCCACCGCTTCTCCCTGCGCGCCCAGATCGAACGCGAAAACCGGCAGCCCGGTGGCCAGGGCCTCATGGGTCGTGAAGGAAAATGTCTCGGGCCAAATGGACGGGATCAGCCAGGTCGTGATGCGGTAGCGCGCCACAAGCCCCGGCAGGTCACGCCATTCATACCCGCCATGCACGACGGATGGGGGCGCCAGCCGATAATCGGGATCAAGCTGGCCCAGCACCACCAGCCGTGCCGCGCCGGTGCGCGCCAGGTTACGGCTGAACCGCGCCAGAACCGCCGCGCCCTTATGCGCGCCGATATTTCCCAGAACGCCGATCACCGGCACCGGGCCGGGCTGGGGGGCGAGCCGGGGCGGCAGTTGCAGGGGTGGGTGTGGTGCGACAGTCAGCGCCGCCTGCGCCGCAGGATAGGCCTCGAGAATGATCTCCCGGCTGGCATGGGAGAAGACCGTGATCCGGTCCGCCGCCGCCATCACGCGCCCCCATTCCTGCTGCCAGTCCTTGAGATCGGCCAATCCACCACCGGGGCGATGCGCATGGTGCGCCGGATCGTTGCGTTGCCCCGCCAATGGCACACCGCGATAGCATCCATCCTCGTCCAGCAAGGTGTAGGACGGGCTGATCGGAAAGTAATCATGTATGAGCATCTCGATTTCATGATCGGCACCCGAAAGTTTCAACAGCAGATCGGGCAGCGCCGCCGGATCAGGGTCGCCCACACCGCAGGAATAGACAATGCGCCGCGCCGCCAGCAATTCGACCAGACTGACCATCAGGTCCGTCTCATCGGTTGTGCCGCGGGTCACACCAAGGGATGTGTGCAGTTCGACCTGCCAGCGCACGCGACGCCCAACGCGGAGCACCACCGCAGCACGATCGGCTCTCGTTTCGGCAGCGATGCGTCGGGCAAGATCGTATTCTGCACCACCTCCGAGCGAATGGGCCAGAAACACGGGCACCGGTGTCTCCTGATGGAGCCCCACCCAGGTCAGCCCCAGCGCCAGCCTTGGCCCCGTCAGCGGATCGGTGCGGATGAAATCCTGCACCGCGTCATGATATCCCGGGTAACGGCGGGCGATTTCCGCAAGGTTGTGCTCCAGCAGGCGCTGTTTCGCCGCCATCCCGAAAGAGGCGCCACCACGATGTTCCACCACAAGATTGCCGATCCCGAGATTGCGCCCCCCAAGCGCGGCGGCCTTCTGGCACCAGTCATTCTCCTCGCCATAGCCACGGCCGAAAGCGGTGTCGAACATGGGCACGCGCGCGAGAAACTGCGGGGCCATCGCCATGCAATAGCCCATCCCGGTAGGGGCATCGGCGCGCGCGGTTTCGGGGGCGAGTGTGGAAGCCACGGCGTCCAGCGCATCGCCCACCCCCTGCGGCAGGCCATGGCGTTTGCAGATGACGGGCACGGTGAAAATCTCGGCATCGTTGGACATGGGTGTCACGGAGGCGATCTTCGGATCAGCAAGCGGGGCCAGCATACGCGCAAGCCAGCCCGGCGGGACCATCGCATCGGAATTCACCAGCACCACCGGATCATCAGGCCAATGCGTCGCGGCGTGGGCCAGGCCGCGATTGACCGATCCGATAAAACCGAGATTTTCCGCGTTCACCAGCAGCGTGATGCGTGATGCACGGGACGGATCGGCGCACCATGCCTCCAGCCAGGGGCGCAGACCGGGATCGGTCGAGCCATCTTCGACCACGATCAGCCGCCAGCGCTCGCCCGAATGGCGCGCGATCCGGTCGAGCGACTCGCGCGCGAGGTCGAACGCGTTGTACACCGGCATCAGCAGCGTCGCCATACGCTGATCCGGCGCGCAAGCCGGACCGGCGAACAGGTTCGCTGGAAGGGGCTGCGCATCGGTACGCGGGACAAGGCCCAGCACCTCCTTGACGGTTTCGCGCGCGCCCATGTCACCGCGCCATTTCCACGCATGGATGGCCGGAGCCAGCCGCAACAGATCCTGCAGAAAGCGCAATCCGAGCCCGAAGCGCGCCCGGCGCAGACGCGCTGCGCTGACACCGGGCAGGGTTCGCATCACAGGGCCCTGATCCGTCGTCGCAATCACCTGCAGCGGTCCGATATCGAGGGGCATGTCCAGATGATACCCGTCAGGCCCGCGCGCAGCCGTTTCACTGACAACTCCCAATCGCACTTCGAGCCGTTTGGCCGCGACATCGCCATGCAGGAGCAACCTGTTGCCGCGCACACTCAGCTTGAGTCGGCCCAACTCTACTCCGCTCTCATCGCGCAGCACGCCATCCGGCAGATCGAACGCGATATGAATGTCACGATACCGCTGAAAGATTCGATAGACCCTGCCCGGCAGCACCGCAACTTCCCCGCTTTGATCAACGTCATGGGCTTACGTTGCGAAGCTTCATGTGACAAGAGCGCCACCTGTCTCCCAGCGCGAAAAGCACCGCAACATCGTCATCAAGCTCTATGGTATCCGCCAAATGGGATTCATCCTCGCCCGGGGCGCTCCGCACAGGCAGAGGTGAACCCGATCAGATGCAGCATGTTTCAACAGACCGCTGATAAATGAACAGGCGCTGCAAGAGTGATGAAGGCGGTTCCTCCCGCTATGTTTCTACGTCAAGAGGAGGGCGGCGCCCGACCCTGGGTGGGTGCTTCAGAACGCTGGGGCGACTGTGCTTTATGGCAGCCAAGCCACTTCAACCATTGTGCTTCTTGCAGCGTTGCAATGCGCCCTCCCGGGGGGAGGGTCGGGCGCCACCCGGGCTGGTCGCCCGGGCGGGACAGTGGGGCAAGCGTGGCCCGGAACGGCTTTCCGGCTCAATGGGCTTGGAGGGGGCAGCGAGGCACTTTTCAGCGGCGCATTTTATGGGCTGGTCCACGGCCTGCACGGGAAAACACCGCGGTTTCACGCAAGCGACAGGATCAGAACGCAGGCCTCATCAGGTTGCCGAAGACGCGTCCTTCTTGTGATGAAAGAGGGCTGAGCGAACCTGTTCCAGTGGCGCCCCCGAAGACAGGCGAAGATATCTTTGACACTCACCCATGCTGGCGGGGCGAAGGGCTGCTCCGATGCGTATCACGGTCCCGTCCGGCTCATCCGTGATCATCACACCCAGGCCGCGATAATCTTCCACACCCAGCCAATCGGCAGGAAACCACGCATCGGGGCAGAGCAGGTCAAGGGTGATCTTGCGCCTGTGCCGCCAGCCACCGGGCAGCGGCAGCACGATCTTGCCCCATGCACGATAGGGCGCCCGCACCCGGTAGAGACGCCGCCAGGGGGTGCGCAGAAAGATGTCCGTATGGCCTTGCGGTGCTGCGGCAGGGCTGTTGGTCGACACCCATAAGATTACATGATCGTCGCGCACCATCAGGCTCGGGCGGCCATGCCAGCCGGTCCAGCGCATCGTGCCGAATTGCGCCAGCCTTTCTTGCTGGAATATGCCGTCCGCCGGAGGTGCCGGCCGGTTATAGCCATAGGCCACATTGATCCATGGCCTGTAACGCGCATAGCCATAGGTTCCTTCTGCCAATCTGTAGGACCAGGCCTGCTCAGGGATATGTGTCAGATAGATGCAGAAGTCATCGACCTTCAGCTCGCTTGCCAGCGCAATCGCTGCATCCAACTCATCGAAATTGTCAGTCCAGCGAAAGCCCAGATAGCGCCAGGAGACGAGCGGGCGGGTCTTGCCCGCCGCCTCACGGGCTTCCAGCACGTTGCGCATGCCGCGCAAAGCGCTCTCCAGCCGGCCGTTCACATGATAGCGGACATAGCTTTCCTGGGTCATGCCGCTGATGGTGAAGACGATATGATCCAGCCCGGCGGCCACAAGCTGCTCGGCCTTGTGCCGGGCCGCCAGCGGGATGCCGTTGGTGCTCGTGACGATCTTCGCTTTCGGGCTGCGGCGACGGATATCGGCGATCATCTGCGGCGCTTCGCGATGCATGAACGGATCACCATAATTGAAGAAATAGACTTCCCGCAGCCCCTTGCCCAACTGCGCCAGCACAGCATCGAGTTCCGCGCGCGGCAGGTCGTTGCGGTCGCGGGTCTGATGATCGGGGCTGTTATTGGCAAAACAGGCGATCTGCGGACAACGCAGGTTGCAACGCACGGTCGGCTCGATCACCAGCTTCGAAGGCAAGGCGGCGCGTGGGGGCCGCTTCCCGGTCAGTGGCTGATAGAGGGCACAATCGCGGCAGGTCCGCCCCTGCCGGAGCCCCTCGGCAATACGCCGGTATTCAGGATTGGCGAAGATTTCTTCCAGCGGCGTGTCATGCACATTGCCGAAGCTGCGCAGCCCGTCCTGATCATCCAGCCCACAGGTCACTGTGCCATCCGACAGGATGGTCATGCTGTCTTCGATCCAGGGACAAAATCGCGCCTTGCCGTCGCTTTTTGTCATGCTGCGGCTTGGAGCGGTATCCTTGCGATTGTGGCGTGTGATGTCCAGTTTCATGCACTGGTAGCTTTGCAGAAGACACATGCCCGTGCAAGTGGTGCCCGGGACAAGGTGGCAGGTACGGTGCCCTGCTCACCTTGGAACATCACACCGGCATCTCAGACAAAGATCATGTCGTCAGTGATATCGGCCAGTGTCGTGCCACGGAAAACCACCTCGACGCCCTGGTCGGAAAAGACGACATTGTTGCCCTGCTGGCTCATGTTGGCGCGGGCCTGCGCAACGGTGCCATACCCGAACCCGTTCAGGCTGATGAAATCCCATGGCTCCAGATCCGCCACTGTGGTACGCCCGTTGACACTGCTGAAGAACATGAAGTTGTCCGCATACTGACCACCGGCGACAAGGTTGTCGCCGGACCCTGCAAGGATCATGTCATCGGTGCCCTGCGCGCGCATCCAGTCCTTGAGGTTCTCGGCCGTATCGGCGCGGAACTGGGGGCTCTGGCTGAAGCCCAGCACCACTTCCGCCCGGGTCGCCCCATCCGCAAGCTCGCCGGTCCAGCGGGCAAAGCCCTGCGCGTCAGGCGCGCGATCCAGCACGTTGTTGTAAAGCAGGGTGACGAAATCCCCGTCGCTGAGATCATCCGAATAGGTCGCCCGGAACTGCGGTGAGCGCACGAAACCATCAGCCACCTCGACGAGCGTGCTCTCCCCGCTGGCCAACTCGCCTGTCCAGCGGTTCTGGCCCTGCACATCGGGTTCGCGATCGAGCGTTGCCTGATAAAGGCGGAACACATCGTCGCTCCAGGTCGAGGTGGCGCTGTTGCGCGCATAGGCGCTGGCAGCCGCATTGGTGTCATTGATGAATTGCGGGCTCTGGCTGAAGCCCAGCACCACTTCCGCACGGGTCGCCCCATCCGCAAGCTCGCCGGTCCAGCGGGCGAAGCCCTGCGCGTCGGGCGCGCGACCCAGCACGTTGTTGTAAAGCAGGGTGACGAAATCCCCGTCGCTCAGGTCATCGGAATAGGTCGCCCGGAATTCCGGCGCCCGCACGAAACCGTCGGCCACCTCCTGCAGTGTGCTCTCCCCGGTGAAAAGCTCGCTCGTCCAGCGGTGATGCCCTCGCACATCCGGTTCGCGGTCCAGCGTCGCCTGATAGACACGGTAAACCTGGTTCGCAAGATCCAGCCCGTAATAGACCGCCAGCGCGCTGTCACCGAAGATCCGGTCATCGCCGTCCGTTCCTAAGGCAATCCTGCCAGTCACGTCACTTGTGTTGTGATCCTGGAGATACCGAAGGCTGGATTCCGTGCTTGGCTGGCCAACTGCCATTTGCTGAAATGCTTCACCCTTAAAGTGAAGCTCGATCAGCTCGTTTGGCTCGAGGCTCAGGTAGACAATACCGTCGTTCGTAACGGACCCTTCCACAGCTGCCGGCGACAAAGATTGCAGCACTGGACGCGCGGACGGCTCCAGATGATCACTGCCTGACGATGTGATTCGCGCTGCGTTCAGTTCGGTGTAATCCGTACTGAACGCGCTCAGGCTCGAAAGATCCAGTGAGATCTGAACCTCTTGATCGTATATAGAGGCGACATAGAAAACGAGACCTTGTTCACCTTCATAGGCGTAAGTCAGCAGATCATACGTGGCATCTCCGTCAAGATCATGCTTCACTTCGATGTTCATGACCCGCTTAGACGGCAGCAGGTCCTGCATTCTGCCAAGCATGAAGCCGTTGAAATCGAAACTCAGATCTTCGATAGTATGGCCATTGACAAGATTACTGCTGCTACCTTGAAGCAAAGGCCAAACGTGCATTTCTTCGACGCCGCCACGTACGAGCGTGTCAAACTGTGAAAGAATCGCGGTCGCTTCCCAGATACCTGAAATAGTCTCGGTTTTTATTGCATTGCTGCGCGTGTTCCACTCAGTGACATATGCTGCGATTTCTTTCTCAGGCTGCCCTGTGCTTTCGGCATAGGCATCAAATGCATCTTGCCAGTCATCGATCATTTTTAGTTTGCCATGGATATACTCTTTGCCCTTATACGCATCCAACTCCCATGCGATGTAGGGATAGGCGTGAATTGACGTTGCAGTAACCGCACCCGCAGCTTTCTCAACGGGCGCTACATGGCTGTATTCGTTGCTTAGGTCTTCATCAAAGAAGGCCCTGATCAGTTGATTGTTGCCATTGGGGCCTCTTGGGAAGAACGAAGACTGAATTATGATGTCCGGTTTGTTACCGGTATCTGAGTCATCAATTGCTTCATCGACCCAAACCGAGATGTTTCTCGCCAGCATTGCATAATCGCGAGAATGACTGATGAGCCAATCGTGGCGTTCGTTGCTCCAGGAGACATATTCATTACCTATTTGGAAGGCTGTAATTGTGTTGCCACCGGGATGCTGTAGTGCATTCACCACAAAGGCCTTAATCTCCGCTTCGACAGCCGCAATGCGCGCCAGGTTTCCCGATGCAAGGTCTTCGAAGTAAGTAATTGTTGGCAACACTATCGTCGCATCACCGTTGCGTTCAGCGACAAAGTTCAGGAACTGCCCAACTGGCGTCAGGAAGGTTTCTCCGCGATCAGTAAAGCGATCTGTTGCCGAGATCAGTTCGTCTTTGCCAGCATCGAAATGTTTTGGATCGGCGAGATCAAGGAACATCTCGGTTATGGCACCACCGGGATACCTGAAGGTGTTCGTGCCAAGCATGTCAGCTGCGTGACCGAAGACATTGTCTCCTTCGATGCCCTGATTGTGACGTGCTTCGCGATCTGCGAGGTAGTTTGTTCCAAAGTGCGACATGGAAACGACGGGGCCCGCTGTCGCGGGCGCGATGGTCAGGTTGAGCATCTCGAACTCCAAAAAAGATCTGGATCGAGCATGCGGAACATTGGGGGCAGAAAGTTTCGGGAACTATGATAAAGCTATGAAAAGAATATAAAAATATGTTAAAATGCAACTTCTATTCACGCAAGAAAACTTCGTAAAATGTGAGAGGATGTGGAATTTTGTGATGCGGATTTCCGGGGCGGCTCATACAGATAATAGAAATCAGATATGATACCTCCCATATGTTGAGTAGAAAGATGCGTCTCCCCAGAAAAATCGATGGGTCCTGACACAAAATAGCTATCAAACGTACGATGGAATTATTCTACAACATGCTTTGAAATCACAGATTACTTGGGCCGATGCGTCAAATGTCGCCAGCCATATCCCCACGCACATTTGCGCCGCTCGCAAGGGATCAAGCCTTTCCCCGTCCAAGAGCCAAAACTGTCGCCATTCGCTCTCTCTTTCCATGAACTGTACCGCAACCAGGCCTCCGATTTCATGATTTGTGCAACGCTGCCTATATGAAAGTATCTGATCAATCTCTAAAGCAAAGGTGTCCAACAGATCGTCCAATAATTCTTCTAACAAGGCTTCACCAACAAAAGTTTTCAAATAGAGCCGTCTTATTATCTCTAAACGAAATATGTCATAGAAGTTGAAATTTTTAATTGCTGATATTGGGCGCTGTTCGTTGACAACAGATCTAGAAACAAGACCAACCCTCTCGTAACGCATAAGAAGCTTTTGAGAAATCCCAGTTATTTTCGTCGCTTCAAGATCAAGGATTGGAAAAACCTCTAAGCCAGCAAAGAAGCTCGTGAAGGGCTCCTCGGGATTCATATCAAGTGCATTTTTCACTTGGTTTTCTTGCCTCTAAATTTTGATAAGTTGATTCGGTTATTGGCCTGCAACTTCTGGTGGTATTTGGCTTTGATTAAGGAAGCGTAAACTAGGCGTGCCTAAGGGATCTGGTGGAGGCACGGGCTTTCCCTCATCGAAAGTTTGCATCCACGAGCAAGTAACATCTGTTTCAAAAAGAGAAGGCCTTCTGTGTTTGTGCGCTAGGCCAAGAATTCTATCGGTTTAAATGGACCCTGTTGCACAAATTGGCTGATGGCCAGGGCTCCCTTTCCCCGGACGGAGTTATCCCGCAGCTTCCGTGACGGGTACGCGCCTTGGTGTGACCTGCCCCCAAGAATCCGGGCC
>SLDH01000045.1 GCA_007125415.1 Roseovarius sp. | reverse complement strand
CTCTGGGATAAGGAGAAGCGGCAATTGCGCCGAAGGAGCCCCCGATGACCGATACCCGCACCGAATCCGACAGTTTCGGACCTCTTGAAGTTCCGTCCGACAAGTATTGGGGCGCGCAGACGCAGCGGTCCATCCTGAACTTTCCGATCGGATGGGAAAGGCAGCCCGTGGCGATCGTGCGGGCTCTGGGCGTGATCAAGAAGGCCTGTGCCCAGGCCAACAAGGATCTCGGCAAGCTCGATGCGACACGCGCCGATGCCATCATCGGGGCCGCAGGCGAGGTGGTCGCGGGCAAGCTCGATGATCACTTCCCCCTTGTCGTCTGGCAGACAGGCTCGGGCACGCAGTCCAACATGAATGCCAATGAGGTGATTGCCAATCGCGCCATCGAGATTCTGGGCGGCGAAATCGGGTCGAAAGACCCGGTGCATCCCAATGATCACTGCAACATGGGCCAAAGCTCCAACGACACCTTCCCCACGGCAATGCATATCGCCACGGCCATGACCGCCCGCGACGTGCTGCTGCCGGGGTTGCGCAAGCTGCATGATGCCTTGCAGGAAAAGGTCGACGCCTGGGGCGGGATCATCAAGATCGGCCGCACCCACACGCAGGACGCAACGCCGCTGACCCTGGCTCAGGAGTTTTCGGGCTATGTGCATCAGGTCGCCATGGGCATTGCCCGTATAGAGGGCGCGCTGGGCCGGATCTATGAACTGGCACAGGGCGGCACCGCGGTGGGGACCGGGCTCAACACCACCAAGGGGTGGGATGTGATGGTGGCCGCGAACATGGCCGAGATCACCGGACTGCCCTTTGTGACCGCCCCCAACAAGTTCGAGGCGCTGGCGGCGCATGACGCCATGGTGGAGATGTCGGGCGCGCTGCGCACGGTCGCGGGCAGCCTCTTCAAGATCGCCAATGATATCCGCCTGCTCGGTTCCGGCCCGCGCTGCGGGCTGGGCGAATTGATCCTGCCGGAGAATGAGCCGGGCAGTTCGATCATGCCCGGGAAGGTGAATCCCACGCAATGCGAAGCGCTGACGCAGGTTTGCGCCCATGTGATGGGCAATGACGCCGCCGTGGGTTTCGCCGGCTCACAGGGTCATTTCGAGTTGAATGTCTACAAGCCGATGATGGCCTATAACGTGTTGCAGAGCATGCAGTTGCTCGGCGATGCCGCGACGGCCTTCACCGACAAACTCGTGGTGGGCTTGCAGGCCGATGAGGCACGGATCGACAAGCTGATGCGCGAAAGCCTGATGCTCGTCACAGCCCTTGCCCCCGAAATCGGTTATGACAACGCCACGACCGTCGCCAAGACCGCGCACAAGAATGGCACGACCCTGAAGGAAGAAGCCATTGCGCTGGGCTTTGTGGATGAAGAGACCTTTGACCGCGTGGTGCGGCCGGAAAACATGGTAGGACCGAAATGAGCAAGGCGATCAACCTCAACAAGGCCCGCAAGGAGCGGGGACGCGCCTCTCGCAAGGCCCGCGCTGATGAGAATTCTTTGCAATTCGGCCAGAGCAAGGCGCAGAAGGAAACGCTCAAGGCGCGCGCCGCGCAGATCGCCCGCAATCTGGACGCGCACAAGCGCGAGACATGAGCGCGCGGCCCGTCAAGCGCTCCCTCACGCTGCGCGGCCATCGCACGAGCGTTTCGCTCGAAGAGGAATTCTGGCAGGCTTTCCGCGAGATCGCCGAGGCACAGAAGAAGCCGATCAATGTGCTGGCCGCCGAAATCGACGCCACGCGCGGCACGGAGTGCGGGCTGGCCTCGGCCATCCGGGTCTTTGTGCTGTCACAGTATCGCAGCTAAGTTTTCGGGATACCCTTTGCCTGCATCAACAGCAGGCGGGGCGCCATATTTGCACCAGTGGCCTGATTCACTATCGCCTGTCGCGTCTGATCGGGTTCACCTCTGCCCCGTGCCCGGGCATGCGCCCCGGGCGGGGATGAAGCCATTCTGGGCCGATATGCCATAGGTGCCGCCTTTTGGCGAGGCCGGCGCCTGAGTGTGTCCGCGTCTCAGTTTCCGGACGGGATGCGCGGGCTGTCGGCGGATGGCGTGGAATGTGCATCATGATAGAGCGCCCCCAACTCGTTCGGGCTGAAGCGTTTCGGGGGGCCATCCAGCACCACCTTGCCTGCGCGCATCCCCACGATCCGATCCGCAAACTGCCGCGCAAGCTCCACCTGATGCAGGCTGCACAGCACGCCGATTCCCTGTTCCCTGCAGAGTTGGCGCAAAAGCCTCAGCGTGATGTTCGCCGCCTCCGGATCAAGGCTGGAGACCGGCTCGTCAGCAAGAAGAAGCTTGCTTTGCTGGGTCAATACACGGGCAATGGCAACACGCTGTTGCTGCCCGCCGGACAGGGAATCCGCCCGCTGATAAGCCTGCTGCAAAAGCCCCACCCGATCGAGATTGGCGAGTGCCGCCTGACGGTCCGACCTTGGGAAACGACGCAGCGCCACGCGCCACGCGGCAACATACCCAAGACGCCCCGCCAGGACGTTGTCCAGCGCGCTGAGCCGACCCACGAGGTTGAATTGCTGGAAGATCAGTCCAATGTCGCGGCGCGCGAGGCGCAACGCTTGGCCGGACAGCTGATGCATCGGATGGTCATGCACATCGATCAGGCCCGACGAGGGACGGGTCAAGCCCGTGACACAGCGAAACACCGTGGATTTGCCCGCCCCGCTTGGCCCCAGCAGAACCACGAACTCTCCGGCTGCCACGTCAAGCGACAGCCCTCGTAGCGCCTCGGTTGTGTTGTATCTCTTCGACAGGTCTCGGATCGAAAGCACCATCGAAGGCGCCGCCTGCGCGCTGGCCGGGCTGACGGCGGATGCCTCGGGCAGAGCCCGGTTCATACCAGCCTCCGGCGCAGAAAGGCGCTGATCTGATCAATGATCGTGACCATCGCCAGCACGATGACTGTCAGGGTGAAAAGTTTCTGGAAATCCAGAAGATCGATCGCTGCCTTGATCTCGATCCCGATCCCGCCCGCGCCGACGATCCCGAGAATCGTGGAGGTGCGCACATTGGCCTCCCATACATAAAGCGAGGGCGATGCGAGGCTTGGCATGGATGCGGGCAGCACGGCAAAGATGACAAGCTTCGGGCGATTGGCGCCCGACATCTCGACCGCCTCCAGCGGCGGGCGCGGCAAGGTCTCGATCGCTTCACTGTTGAGTTTGGCTATGACGCCGATGGCATGCAGCGTCATGCCCAGCACACCTGCGAAGGGGCCAAGCCCCACTGCAGCGACGAACAGGATCGCAAAGACCACCGTGTCGATCCCCCGCAATGCATTGAGCAACCCACGGACCGGCGTGGCGATCAGGTTCGAGGCCACGATGTTTCGGGAGATCAGAATACTCAAAGGGAAGGCGACGACAGTCGCGACAACCGTGGCGACCGTGGCGATCGCGACGGTTTCGAGCGCACGGTAGAGAAAGCGGTCCAGATCGTT